>JABMQM010000136.1 GCA_013203195.1 Desulfobacteraceae bacterium
AAACGTTTTACAACTTCTCGAATAATTTGACAAATCATAAATATTTGGTCACCCTTAGATAGCGTATTTGATATCGCCTTTTTTGAAAAATTCTGAAGCCCGGCGATTTTCTAAACCCTAATATTGAAAAGTTTCGATTTTAAGTTTTAATATGCAAATAATAGAACTGAATTACAACCTAACATCTAATACTTAAAACTAAAACGTTCGAAAAAAAGGGTGATACGAAAACTCGACTCAAATTGTAAAATATTGAACAACAAATACGCCTAGTCGGCGCGCTCGACCGACACTACCTCCGGAATCTCCTGTTTTAAAAATTTTTCTATCCCGTTTTTAAGGGTCATCTGGGACATGGGACAGCCTGCACAGGCACCTTTAAGACGCACTTTCACCACCCCGTCTTCGATATCGACAAGTTCTACGTCGCCGCCGTCAGCCTGAAGCATGGGCCTGATTTTGTTAATCGATTCCTGAACTCTTTCTTTCATGAGAAGCTCCTCTTTTTTATGTTTTATCGGTTTGCGGCGTAATTTTGCGGTCCCGATACGTGCATCCAAACAGTATCAAGTGTTTTGTGTTTGGGTAATAGTTCAGCCACAAAGGCACCAAGACACTAAGATTATAATATATTTTTTGGGTAGTGTCCGTAGCCCTCTGTCAGTAGTCAATTGTATTCACAAACACTTATATCAAGCATAAACTTGTAAAGAATTCGTTCACCTCTAATTGAACGAACCTCCTTTTTCGTCCCTGGCAACGGACAGCACTCTTTTTTGATAAAGGCTTATAATCCATACTCTTTCTTTGTGCTTTTGTGCCTTAGGGGCTGAGCTGTTACGAATCAAAAACCTTATTTGGTTTAACTAGTGTCCATCCAGAAATTAGGATGGACACTAACTACCTGTTTTTGAGATTAATTTGCTAAGGGCATCTTCCGGAGAATGTTGGGAAGCTTTATCAATATCGATTATTTTTCCTTCAGGATAACCTTGGGTTTCATATCTTGTGATATTCATAAGTTTTTTGCTTATCTGCGCCATTTTATCAACTTGCAGCCTTATTTTATGCATGCGCTCATAAACAGGATTGTCTTGGTCAAGATCCATGATCAACAAATCGGAGTATCCTGAAATACTCTGTAAGGGCTGATTTAACTCATGGCATAAAACTCCGGTCTTTTGCATAAATTTCTTTAGGCGCTCTTCATCAGGGGCTTCATTTTGCTGCTTTTGGATTTCCAGGTTGGCTTGGTACAACTGTTTGTTAGCCTTTTCAAGGGCTTTTTTCTGTTTGTATAACTCGAGAAATATTTTGACTTTGTGCTTCAGAATAAACGGTTCCAGCGGCTTGAACAGGTAGTCCACGGCTCCAGCCTCATAGCCTTTGAAGACAAATTTTTGATCTTGATTGAACGCGGCAATAACAATAATGGGTATGTGCTTTGTTTCAGCACGACTTCGTATAAGTTCGGCGGTTGCAAGCCCGGGCATATCAGGTATCTGGACGTCAAGCAGAACCAGCGCAAAATCATGCTCCAGCGTCAAGGTCAAGGCAGCGTTACCGGGTATTGATTTTATAAGGTTCAGTTCGGGACTCTTCAAAAGCTCTTCGAGTGCCAATAAATTTTCATCCCCGTTGCCCACAAGTAAGACATTCATTTTTTCTGTATCGGTCATGGATTTCCTCGTTTCCGGTTTCTTTAACCTTTTTTGAAATCTATTTTAAATGCACTTATTGTGCCAAAAGTCCGGAGGCAATCAGCTATAATTAATTACAAGCAGTTATGCTGTTTTACCGGCGCTTAAAAAAATGCTGCGTCAATAATTTTTTGCCGGAAGCTTGACGACGTGTCAGATAAATGACGGAAAGACTCTTTTGAATTAAAAACGACTTGACGAAATAATTAGTTGTGCTAATAACAGATTATCTTAGCTAAAGTAAGTGGCAATAAATTTAGCTTAAGTTAAGTTTTGCACAATGGCGTGCTAAATTATTTGAATAGAATGTGAAAGACAAAGGCGTCTTTCCCGGCGGGAAAGACGCCTTTGTCTTTCACATTAACATCCTATAAGGAGAATAGTTATGAATTTACATCAACCGAATGCCAATGAAGCTTTACAAACAAAAAATCGATCCCGAAACGTTGCCCCCCAATCCGGTATCTGCAGCCGATGCATTGATGGCTGCAAGGGCAATTGCGATCTGTTCAGGGCCACCTTTCGTGGACGTGAACTCCTTTATCCGGAGCCTTTCGGAAGAGTCACTGCCGGTGCTGATAAAGACTATCCAATTGATTACTCTCACCTTAATATTATGGGATACGCATTGGGGGCGAAAGGCGTGGAGCCCGATCCAGATAAAGCGACATTCCCGGCAGTAGATACCGAAACATCTTTCGGTGTCACCGATAAGGTGAAGATGAAAGTGCCAATTTTTACCGGCGCCCTCGGCAGTACGGATATTGCCCGTAGAAACTGGGAACATTTTGCCATAGGGGCTGCAATCAGCGGTATCACCCTGGTGTGTGGAGAGAATGTATGCGGGATTGACCCTGAGTTGGAACTCAACGGTAACGGCAAGGTTACAAAATCTCCGGAAATGGACCGCCGTGTAAAAGAATATCGTCGTTATCATGACGGCTATGGGGATATCCTCGTGCAGATGAATGTTGAGGACACCCGCAATGGCGTCGCAGAATACGTGATTGACAAGCTCGGGGTGGAAACCATCGAACTGAAATGGGGGCAAGGCGCCAAGTGTATCGGTGGTGAAATTAAAGTCAACTCTTTAAGCCGGGCGCTGGAATTGAAAAAACGTGGTTATATTGTTACACCGGACCCGGAAAAACCCGCTTTTCAGGCTGCCTTTAAGGCTGGTCCTCTGAAGCAATTTGAGAGACACTCGCGTCTCGGATTCATTGACCAGGAAGGCTTCATGAATGAGGTTGAAAGGATGCGAAAGCTCGGTGCCAAACGTATAACACTTAAAACAGGCGCCTACCCGATGAGAGAACTCGCTATGGCCATACGCTGGTCCAGCGATGCCAACGTTGACCTTTTGACCATTGACGGTGCGCCTGGAGGGACCGGAATGAGCCCCTGGAGAATGATGAATGAGTGGGGGATTCCTTCGATATATCTTCACTCCATGGCCTATGAGTTGTGTGAACGCTTGTCCCAAAGCGGAAAACGGCCCCCGGACATAGCATTTGCCGGTGGTTTTTCTTCAGAGGATCATGTGTTTAAGGCCCTGGCCTTGGGCGCACCTTTCTGTAAGGCCGTCTGCATGGGTCGTGCGTTAATGATCCCGGGCATGGTGGGTAAAAACACTGAAAAATGGCTGCGGGGAGAAGACGGCGGACTTCCTTCGACGGTATCGAAATTTGGAACCACCAAAGAAGAAATATTTATGAATTATGAAGTCTTAAAAGAAAAATACGGTTCAGAAGCCGAACGTCTTCCTTTGGGTGCAGTCGGAATTTTTAGTGCCGTTGATAAAATCAAGGTTGGACTTCAACAAATAATGGCTGGATCCAGAAACTGGGCTGTCAAATACATCAGTCGAAATGACATATTTTCACTGACCGAAGAGTGTGCCAAAGTCACAGATACCCAGTATGTAATGGATGCTTATCGGGAAGAAGCCTTACAGATAATCGATTCTTGAAAAAATATGTAAATTCCGATATTGTAACCACCAGAGGCAACTTTATAAAAACCTCTGGTGGTTCCTTCCCAGCCTTGGGATCTTATTTTCCGCTGCCATCCTGATCAATAATCATCAAATTGGGACCAAGGATGCTTCAAGAATATAATGAAATACCCAGTGAATTTTATTCACATTTAAAAATTTTTCACGAGTTGATGTCAATCAAGGTGCGTGAGATCTTATTTGTTTCCAGCCCCTATGATGCGTTCATATTGGAAGAAGATGGCAGCCCTGCATCAAGAATTATAAATGAATACAGTGGATTAAATCTTAGTCTGCCCCCCAGGGTGACTCGGGCGTCTTCCGCTAGGGAAGCATTGTCTCACCTAAATAAGAAAGATTTCGATATGGTTTTAACCATGCCGAACGTAGATGACATGGATGCTTTTTCATTGGGCCTGGAAATTAAGAAAATTAATCCGAGTCTTCCTGTTATTCTACTGGCTCACAACCCCAGGGAAATTTATCCCTTAACAAAAAAGAAAGATTTTAAAGGGATTGACAGAAGTTTTATCTGGTCCGGCAATTCCGATCTGTTGCTCGCGCTGGTTAAAAACGTGGAAGACCGACTGAATGTTGGACGCGACACCCAGAAAGCAATGGTCCGAGTACTGATTCTGGTTGAGGATTCTCCCGTTTATTTCTCCTATTTTCTGCCTCTGATTTACAAAGAAGTTGTTAAGCAAACCCAGGCTGTCCTTGAAGTTGGTATCAATGAGGAACATCGGTTGCTCACAATGCGGGCCAGGCCCAAAATCCTGTTAGCGGAGAACTATGAAGAGGCCCTGGAACTATGTCAGAAGTACCGGTCATTTCTGTTCGGCGTTATTTCGGATACCCGCATCCCTAGAAATGGAAAGATGGTCGATGATGCAGGGTTTGTGTTACTTTCACAAATGAGAAAGGAAATTCCTGATCTTCCCCTTCTTTTGATGAGTTCGAAATCATCCAATAAAACAAAAGCAGATCAAATCCCGGCTGTTTTTCTGGACAAAAATTCTCCAAACCTTCTTGAAGAGTTACACAATTTTTTTCTCAATAATTTAGGATTTGGCGATTTTGTTTTCCGCATGCCGGACGGTACGGAAATTGATCGAGCGTCTAACCTTCGTGCTCTTGAGGCAAAGGTTGCTAAGATACCGGATGAATCGCTTTGTTATCATGCCAAGCGCAATCACTTTTCCAACTGGATTATGTCTCGTTCGGAAATCGCTCTTGCTTCCAAGTTCCGTGAGGTCAAAGCCTCTGATTTTTCATGCGCCCACGACATGCGGAGTTATATTATCGCCAATGTCCATGCGTTAAGGAAATGGTGTCAAAAAGGTGTGGTCGCTCAGTTCAAGAGCCATAATTTCGATGCAGATATTATGGATTTTGTTAAAATCGGCCAAGGATCCTTGGGGGGTAAGGCCCGGAGCTTGGCCTTCATGTCCGCCCTGCTCCATCAGAATCCGACAATTTACGAAAATTATCCCGAAATAAACATCGAAATTCCAAAAACCCTGGTTGTGAGCACGGACGGTTTTGAATCTTTTATCAAACTGAACGGCCTAAAGGATTTTGCCACCCAAAGCTTTACAAATGAAGAAATTAACGCCGTATTTTTAAAAGCAGTTATGCCGGAGTGGCTGGTAAAAGAATTGGAAGTTTACGCGGCCCAGGTGAAATATCCCCTGTCGGTGCGCTCTTCGAGTTTGCTTGAAGATGCGCAGTTCCAACCGTATGCCGGAATTTACGAAACTTATATGATTCCCAATAACCATCCCGAATTCTCGAAGCGACTTGAACATCTTATTACCGCCATAAAGCTGGTGTATGCTTCTACCTATTATGAAGAGGCCAAGGCATTCTCCCGCAGTACGTCAAACCAGCCCCAGGAAGAGGCGATGGGTGTTATCATCCAGCAACTTACCGGAGAAGAATATGGAGATTATTTCTATCCAGCCATTTCCGGAGTGGCTCAGTCTCATAATTTTTATCCGATTTCCAAGATGAAACCTGAAGAGGGGATTGCCCATATTGCTCTGGGATTGGGCAAAACCGTTGTGGAAGGCGGCCGAACGGTGCGCTTTTCTCCAAAATATCCAAGTGTTATGCCCCAATTTTCCATGGTTGATGATATCCTGGCAAACGCCCAGCGTTTTTTTTATGCCTTACAGATTCGAAATTATCCCGATGAACTCAACTTCCTGGAATATTCAAACCTGGTAAAAAGGGAGGTTGACGATGCTGAAGCGGAGTATGCTGTAAAGCTGCTTGCCAGTACGTATGTGCCGGATGAACATCGAATTCGTGATGCAGGCTATCTGCCGGGACCAAAGATTTTAACTTTTGCTCAGGTACTAAAGTACAACATATTCCCTTTGTCTCATTTATTATCAGACATGCTCGAATTAGGGCGAAAGAGTATGGGATGCCCTGTAGAAATCGAATTTTCGGTAAACCTGAGTTCCGATAAAAAGAAGAAAAGCGAGTTCTTTTTTCTTCAAATGCGACCTATGGTTGCCGGTGGAGAAAGGTTTGAGGTTCAAATCACCCATCAAGAAATTGAAAAAGCATTTTGCATTTCCAATCAAGCCCTTGGAAATGGAAAAAATGAAAGAATAGCGGATATTGTATATGTTAAGCCTGATGATTTTAAACTGGAGGCTACGATACAAATGGCAGGAGAAATTGATAAGTTAAATGCCGGCTTGGTTAAAGAAAAATGTCCTTATCTTCTCATTGGCCCTGGTCGGTGGGGATCTGCTGACAGATGGCTTGGGATACCGGTACAATGGCGCAATATTTCAGGGGTCGATGCCATCATTGAACTTAGAAATGAAACATTAAAGGCTGATCCTTCCCAGGGATCGCATTTTTTTCAAAACATAACCTCTCTGGGCATTCATTATATAACGGTTACCGAAAACTCGGAAGATCATTTTGATTGGGAATGGTTATATTCACAACCTGCTTTTCAGGAGACGACCTACTTGCGGCATGTAAGATTGAATAAACCGTTTACGCTTAAAATTAACGGCAAGACATCCCAATGTGTATTGATTAATAATAATTAAATTCGTTTGGTTTGGACTTAACCACTAAATTTACGGGAGGTTGTACATGAAGGACATTTTGAATATGATAAAGGATAGAGATCCGGGAGAAAAGGAATTTCATCAGGCTGTGGAAGAGGTCGTTGAGTCAGTTCTTCCTGTTTTGGACAGAAATCCTCAATACCGTCAAGAAGCTGTCCTGGAAAGAATTATAGAGCCGGAACGTATCATCATATTCCGGGTTCCCTGGATGGACGATCAGGGTCAGGTACAGGTCAATCGCGGTTTCAGGATTCAAATGAACAGTGCCATCGGTCCCTATAAGGGTGGATTGCGCTTTCATCCATCCGTAAACTTGAGCATTTTGAAATTTTTAGCCTTTGAACAGGTTTTTAAAAACGCGCTGACAACCCTTGCCATGGGAGGCGGAAAAGGCGGTTCTGATTTCAATTCCAAAGGTAAGTCCGACAACGAGGTCATGCGCTTTTGTCAGAGTTTCATGTCCGAGCTGTTTCGGCATATCGGTCCGAATACAGATGTTCCGGCCGGCGATATCGGTGTGGGCGCCAGGGAAATCGGTTATCTCTTTGGCATGTATAAAAAACTGCGCAACGAATTTACCGGTGTCTTGACCGGTAAGAGCTTGGGATGGGGTGGAAGCCTGATTCGTCCGGAAGCAACCGGCTACGGCAGTGTTTACTTTGCAGCAGAAATGTTGGCAACTCGAAACGAAACCCTTGAAGACAAAACCTGCCTGGTATCCGGTTCTGGCAACGTTTCCCAATACACAGTGGATAAAATTATTGAATTGGGCGGTAAAGTGGTTACCCTCTCGGATTCTTCCGGCTATATTTATGATGAAGAGGGCATCGATTCGGACAAACTGGACTTTGTAAAACGGCTAAAAAATATTAAACGCGGCAGAATTTATGAATACATTGATAAGTATTCTGAAGCGGTTTACACAGAAGCAGACACGTCTTTAGATCATAATCCGCTTTGGGACCACAAAGCGTACTGCGCCTTCCCCAGCGCCACCGAGAATGAAATCAACGATAAAGATGCCACGAACCTTATGAAAAACGGGGTCAAACTGGTCTGCGAAGGTGCCAATATGCCAAGTATTCCGGAAGCCATTAACATTTTTTTGGACAACAAAATCCTCTATGCTCCCGGCAAAGCATCCAATGCCGGCGGGGTGGCCGTATCAGGGTTGGAAATGGCTCAGAACAGCATGCGGTTGAGTTGGCCTGCGGAAGAAGTCGATCAACGTCTAAAAATGATCATGAAAAACATCCATCAAACCTGTCTTGATGCGGCTTCCGAGTATGACAAGCCCGGCAACTATATGGCGGGTGCCAATATCGCAGGATTCACGAAGGTAGTAAATGCCATGCTGGATCAGGGTTTACTGTGATCCTTATAATTTAAAAAAAGAAAGTCAGCCAGAGGAAGGCGTTATCCGGAGGTTTGCTCAGGAAAGTGGTTGTCGGTATTTTGAAACCGCCGTACTCAGTGCCTGTTGCACCGTAATAGATGTTAGCCCCGCAGGTGAACTGAACATTTTCTTTCATAACATCAAGCGTAAATAAAACCAATAGTAAAATAATTATCTTTTTTGTCATAAATAACACTAAAATCATAAAGTTAGGTTACAATTCCATTTGAACTTTGTAGGTATCGAGCGCTTCAGGC
>JABMQM010000137.1 GCA_013203195.1 Desulfobacteraceae bacterium
GCCAATACTGGCAATGATTTTCGTTGTAACGGCCTAGCTCGAATACATAATTTTATGCAACTATAGTGTTAATTAGCCGAGGAAAACAATTCACAACTCAGTACTGCCTGAAAAACGGGAACCCATCTTAAAAGTAATTTTCAGCGGTCGTATGCTGGTTACTTTTGTTATGGGTTTTGCCTGCGGTCTTCCCCTGCTGCTGACTATAACGGTGTTGCAGGCCTGGATGCAGGACGAGGGCGTCGATTTGGCCGTCATCGGCCTGATGGCCCTGGTGGGTCTGCCCTACACGCTGAAATTTTTCTGGGCGCCTTTTCTGGATCGTTTTACACTCCCATTTCTGGGGCGCAGAAGAGGGTGGCTCCTGGTTGCACAGGTAGCCTTGATTTTTTCAATTGCCGGTCTGGGCTTCACCGATCCGGGGGAAAAGCCCTGGATGGTCGCAGTTGCAGCATTTATAGTTACATTCTTCAGTGCCTCCCAGGATATTGTGGTGGACGCCTATCGCCGGGAAGACCTTGTTGATGAGGAATTGGGCCTCGGTTCTTCCCTTTATGTCAACGGATATAGGGTGGGGATGCTGTTGGCTTCCGGCGGCGGCCTGATTCTGGCCGACTCGCTGCCGTTTTCCTTTGTTTATCTAATTATGGCAGCCTGTATGCTGCCCGGTGTTTTAACCACACTGCTGGCACCGGAACCTGAGATTAATGTCGAAACTCCCCGAACTTTAAAGGAAGCGGTTTTCGATCCGTTGATTGATTACTTCAGGAGGCAGGAAGCCTTCTGGATCCTGGCCTTTATTCTTTTTTACAAAATCGGCGACACTATGGCCAGTGCGATGACCATACCCTTTTATATGGATATCGGGTTTACAAAATCCCAGATCGGTGCGGTGGTTAAATTGTTTGGTTTCTGGGCTACCATCGCCGGGAGTCTGATCGGCGGAGTAATTATGCTTCGTCTTAAGATTAACCGCAGCCTCTGGATTTTCGGTTTTCTACAGGCCGTCTCAACGGCTTGTTTTGCTATTTTGGCGCGTGTAGGCAGCAGTGTCTCTGTTTTATCGGGAGTCATTGCCTTTGAGAATCTAAGCAGCGGTATGGGGACCGCCGCTTTTGTCGCATTCATGGCCAGTATCACCAATAAAAAATTTACCGCAACGCAATATGCGCTGCTGAGCAGTCTGATGGGTGTTCCCAGGGTTCTGGCTTCCGCCCCTACAGGCTTTCTTGCTAAATACATGGGATGGGAGGTTTTCTTCATCACATGCGCGCTTATAGCCATTCCCGGCCTGCTGCTGCTATTTAAATTTGCTCCCTGGCATTCTAAAGAGATGGCTGCAGCTTGAAAAATGCGCAACCGTTCACGGGTTCGGGGTTCGGGGTTCAGGGTTCAGGGTTCAAAGTTCGGGGCTAGTTAGTAAAGGTTAACAAAAAAACAACCCTGAACTTCTGAACCCTGAACCTGTGAACGCCTACAAAAATACAAGTGAAAAATGAACACAGATTCTGAAAACAAAAAGGCAATCGAACGCTACCAAACTTTGGCGCGGCAAAGAATAAAGATCATGGAACTGCCGTCGGAAAAAGCTCTGGACGCCATTTTAGATGCGCCGCAGCCGGTGGCTTTAGTGCATTCTTTTCCCGAGGAGGACTTCTATTTTTTGATTAATGATATCGGGCTTGAAAATTCACTTGAGTTGATGAGACTGGCATCGAACCGGCAGTGGGAATATATCCTCGATATAGAGGTCTGGGAAAAAGACAGAATTGAAATACAATCGGTTACCCGCTGGCTCGATTTGCTCTTAAAAGTCGATTCGCAGCGTTTTATCAAATGGTTCCTGGATGAAAAAACTGAATTCGTGGAATTCTATCTATTCAAAAACATTGAGGTCGGAATCAGAGAAAGCGATCAGGATCCGTCCGAATTTGATAAAGGGTTTTTTACGTTTGATGACACTATTTACGTCAGGTTTAGAGAGGATGTTTTCGATCCGGATGCCAAGGAGCGTGAAGCTGAGCCAAGTATCAGAGAACATCGTGATGCCTTCCTGTCAAACTTTTTTAGGCTCCTTGCGGATTACGACCACCTCATTTATCAGAAAGTCCTGCTGGAATCTTCAAGTGTTATCCCTGCTGAAACTGAGGAAGAAGCCTATCGCCTGCGCAATGTAAGACTGGCGGAAAAAGGCTTTATGCCCTTTGACGAAGCCATTGGAATTTACCAGTCGCTGAAGCCGCAGAATTTTGAAAAGCAGAGCGTAAAGTACACCGTCAAGGACGACGAACGCAGGCAGCTTCTTCCTGTGCCGCTTTATCATGCCGGTATGTTAAAAGAAGATAATCTTTTTACCGGAGCCCTGAAACGGATAGAAGTAAATGAGGTTTTAGAGCAGGTTCAGACTGAATTTGCCGGCCTGTGCAATCAGATTGTGGCCGCGGATCAGGAGACTATCAGAGACAGGGAGGCATTAGGCGCTATCGTTAAAAAGGCCTGCGGATATTTAAATATCGGCCTTGAGGGCCTGGTAGCAGAAGGTACGCCAATCGACATCAACCGGGCGGCCGCACTGATACAGAAATATCCGCTTGCCGGAATTTTCAGAGTGGGCTACGGACGTGCCCTCGATCTAAAATGGCGAGCTGAACGCTGGCGCAAAACAAGCTGGTTTGAAAAAAAAGGACTGCTTTTGAGCTTCTGGGACCAGACAGGGATGGGCGTGTTGGGAGGGCTGTTTATTAAAAAACCTTTGTTTTATGATAATTATGCCACCGGAGTGCTGTACCGGGAATTTATCTCTTCAGACGACGTTGAAAAGACTGAAAAAGTCTTAAATGAAATTATCTATCTAGACGAACTCCTGGCGCTGACGGCTGTTAAACCTGAGCAGATTTCAGATGCCTTTCTGACCTATAAAAACTTGATCCTGACCCTCTGGGCCAGGCACTACCTGGGCCTTTCAAAAAAGCCGGCGCCCCTTACACTGGATGAATTCAAGCGGTTTTTTGACGATCTGTGGAGCGGTGAAGGTAAGCCGCGCAAAACCAGCCGGAAGATGAAAGAGGCATTTTTGCATTGGCTTGCAGATCGGACCGGGCAGACTCCGTACGAAGTTTCACAAAAACTGAGCCAAACCCTGGAAAATCTTTTCAACGAGATCGAAAGCGAATTAGGGGAAGTTTCAAGCAAAGATCTTGTCCCCGAATATATCGATCTTTTTTTGATAGAATAGATAAACTCTGCGTTCTCTGCGGCTCTAATGAGCAAAGCGAACCCCGGCTACGGGACAGGTGCGCGGTGAGTTATCGTATTAAAAATGGAGGCAACCATGGCTAATGAAATTTATGGATGGTGCGGCAAGATTCTAAACGTAGATTTGTCAAATATGCGGGTCACTGAACTCGATACCATGGACTATGCGGACCGTTTTCTCGGTGGACGCGGAATTGCCACAAAGATCTATTGGGAAGAAGTAGGGGCTGATGTGGATGCTTTTGATCTGGAGAACCGGCTGATACTGATGAGCGGACCTCTGGGAGCTACCGGTACCCAGGGCGCCTCCCGGTTTGAGGTCGTGGGGAAGTCGCCCATGTTGATGCCGGAAGGATTCTGCTACGGCAATCTTGGCGGATTTTTCGGCCCCTATTTAAAAAGGGCCGGCTACGACGGTGTTGTCATCTCGGGGCGGTCGGAAAAGCCGGTTTACCTTTGGATTCATGATGGCAAGACCCAAATGTTAGATGCATCTTTTTTGTGGGGCAAGGGTGTTTATGCTGTCCGGGATATCTTAAAAGAAACCCATGGGAAAAACGTGCGCTTCATAACAACCGGTGTTGCCGGTGAAAACATGTGCCGCAGTGCCAATCTGATGACGGACAATGAAGGCAGCGCCACCGGAGGGTTCGGTGCGGTGATGGGTTCTAAAAACCTTAAAGCCGTGGCAGTATTGGGAACCGGCCGGCCGGCAGTGGCTAACCCGGAGGAATTGAAAAGACTGAATCAATTGGCAGTGCAGTTAAATAAGCGTGATCCGCTGATGGCCCCTTATCCTGAAGAACAGGTTCGTCGAACCGGAAAATCGTCCTGCTATCAATGCGGTCTTGATTGTAAATATAGAAATTCTTTTCGAACGGCATCCGGCAAGGATGTTGTCAGAAAATGTCAATCCATGTTCGTCTATTTTCCATGGGTAATGGGAAGGCCGGGAGAGTCCGCCGAGACCGCCGTGGATGCCACCGGCATCTGCAACGATCTGTCGATCTGTACCATGGAAATGTATAATATCGTTCAGTGGCTGGATGCTTGCTACAAGGCCGGCTACCTTACCGATAAAGAGACCGGGCTTGAGATTGCAACACTGGGCACGCGTCCATTTTTTGAAAACCTTGCCAATATGATTGCTCGGCGAGAAGGATTTGGCGATATTCTGGCCGACGGCCTGCTGCGAGCCGGAGAAAAGCTCGGGAGTGAAGCCCGGGCTCATTTTGCCAATGAGGTTTCCGGTGTCGGGGACGGCGCCAACTATTCCGCCCGCGAATATTTAATGAACGGTTTGTTGTACGCTCTGGAACCCAGGCAGCCGATTGCCATGCTTCACGAAATAAGCTGGTTAACCGGATTGTGGGTCATGCATCAGTCCAACCCTGAGTCTTCACCGGTAACATCTGCGGTTTTTCGGGCTGCCGCCGCTAAATTCTGGGGCAATGAGCAGGCCTGGGATTTAAACACCCATGCAGGCAAGGCCGAGGCGGCCGCTAAAATCATCGATCGAACCTACGCAAAGGACAGCCTTTTGTTGTGTGATTCCGCCTGGCCTATAATGGTCTCTTGGAATACGCCCGATCATGTTGGCGATGCGACTCTTGAGAGTCGAATTTTTTCGGCAGTAACCGGCAGAAAAACGGATGAAGCCGGGCTGCATCAATATGGTGAAAGAATATTTAATCTGCAACGGGGGGTTCTCCTGCGGGAAGGACGGCGGCCCAAAACAGATGATGTGCTGAAAGAGTTCAATTTTACTGATCCGGTTGAAACCGTATTCATGAATCCCGATGTGATCGTGCCCGGGCCGGGAAAGGAAGTCGTCAGTCGCAAGGGCAAAACCTTGGATCGGGATGTCTTTGAAACCATGCGCAAGGAATTCTATGATTTGAGGGGCTGGGATGCTGAGTCGGGTTTGCAAAAGGCCGCAACCCTGGAAGGCCTTGGGCTGGCCGACCTGGTTCAGGACTTAAAAAAAATAGACATGATTTTTGATACAACTTGCTGAGTTCCATAGTTCTGAAATTTGTGCCCTTAGTGGCAAAACTTTTTTTATTGCCACTAAGACACCAAGGCACGAAGAAAGAATACTAAATAGTGTCTGAACGAAAAGTCATAGATTTTAAGATTCAATCCAGGTCCGAATGAGCATTCATTAACTGACTACTGTTTAAAATGATGATAGCCAATAACAAATCGAATAGTAGCAGCGTTTTCTTCAAAATTAGGCGTACTTTTCCTTGAGCCGTTTTTTTCTTTGAAGCAGATTCTAACTTTTATGCTGCCCTGCGTCGCTTTTGTCGCTTTAACTCTTTCTGCTGAAGTAAGTGACCCAATATCTGTATATTCCGCGCTAAAACTGACAATGCGACATATCGTTTAAATCCATGCACACCATGATCAAGGCAGCGATCTAATCCATGATTTTCTAAAGCATTAATGGAAGATTCAACTGCTGAATGCTTTCGCCTGGATTCAATAAATTTTTCCGAATGCTCGATTTGTTTGTCTTTGGCGGATAATCGACCCTTTTTGGGCATGATGATGTAATCCAATATATTGGCCAACTGACCTCTGTTGCCAGGGGTGTAAAAACCTTTATCAAAACTGCAACCAGAAAGATTTTCGAATCGATCCTTGGCCCCTTGTGTCATGTCAACGGCAACTTTATCATCAGTCTGTTGCTCCATTACCAGATGATGAAGTATAAAACCGAACTGGTCCTTGAGAACACAAACCTTTAAACCCAGCTCTTGGGGAACCCCGGCTTTTCCCTTACTGATCCACTCGGTGTGCTGCTCAAAAATTGAAAAAACCTTTTCTTCGTGCGGTATCTTTTCGTCTAAAACGGTTCTTCTATAAATCTGATCGATTTGCCGTTCCGCATGACGAATATACTCTTCAATCGTGCTTAACCTTATATTTTGGAACGTCGATAACGTCATCATCTCCCGTAAAATGCGGATCGTCTCTTTGGATCTGAAAACAAAGCCCTGACAGACATCAATGTATTTTTGATGCTCTGCGGCAATTAAATTTTCTCTTTCTTCCTTTTTCCTTTCATCTTTCGACTTCGAACGCCTGAGCTTTTGAATGCCACGAAGTAAACACTTTATCTTTGTTATATTATGATGACTTTGACGCCAGTCGGTAATGCCGATCTCCGAACAAATGATGGCGATCAGGCTTATTATTTTGCGCATGGCATCAAACAGAAGATTCGCGTCAGTCGGATAATGCACATCTGTTTCAACGACAAACGAATCGCAACTGCCTCTTAATTCCGGTCCTTTCTTTTTCGAAATAATGCCATGCCCGGCTTTGACAACAACCTGATTAATCTCATCAAGTATCGGGGGAGTCAGCAAAGCAATATTATCCCTTATGGTCTGCAAGGGATATTGGCAACCAAAATCAGTCTTGCTATGCCCGAGCATTTCACGTAATTTACTGTGGTTGTTGGCTATCTCATGAACTTTATCGTAGTCCCAGTTGCAGTTTAAGCGCAGAGTTCCCAAAACCAGAATCTTCCATAGATCCATGCCGGGTCTTCCGGTTTCTTGGCTTTTTTTCGGCACTATTTGTTTAAGGACTTCGAAAACCTTCTTGCGTATGGGCTCTGTGCGATAAATGTGCTGCAGCCCCATCAGCAGTTTGGGAATTTCATCTCGAGATTGAAGATCAAATTCAATGTTGGCGATATCTTTTTTCCAAAATTCCATTTGCAAATTGATGACTTTTCGCATAAATTATTCCCCACGAAGATTTTTCAGGTTTGACTCATTTTTGCTTTTCTACTTTCCGGGTAGAAAAACGGTAATTAATGTTAATTCAATAAGATAACTACCGCCAACGAGTTATTAATGCAAGCAGAATATGCATTAAACTGGAAAATCTTCGTTTTACTTTTATGCGAACTTTCTTCCTAATATCAATGTGTTAAGCATTGTCGTTCAAACACTAA
>JABMQM010000138.1 GCA_013203195.1 Desulfobacteraceae bacterium
CATCAAGGTATTTGTAACCACGCCTTTGCCGTAGTCGGAAACCAATATCACATCAACGTCGGGGACTTTGTTTTCTATGTAACTTATCAGCCTCTCGTGAGTTACATCAGATATAGCTTTCTTTGTTTCCCTGTCGATCCGGAGGACTTGCTGGTTGGCTGCTATAATTCTTGTTTTCATCGTGGTAGGCCGATCAGGTTCCTTGACCATACCGGCGGTATCAACGCCTAACGCTTGGAGCTTTTGAAGCAAAAGCTGTCCGTTTCTACCAATGCCGACAACTCCGGCCGCAGTTACTTTTGCACCGAGGGCGGTAAGGTTGTTAATAACATTTCCGGCCCCCCCCAGCGTATAATCCTCTGAGTCGACTGCAACGATCTGGACCGGGGCTTCAGGTGATATGCGATCTACTTTCCCCCACAGGTATTCATCGATCATCAAATCGCCCACAACAAGGATGTGGCATCGGTCAAATTTAGAAAAATCCATATGCATAAGAAATTGTGGTCTAAAAATTAGTTTTTGCCGTCTTTAATCATCTTCAAAAATTCAGGCGGGCGTACCAGCCGGCCGCTGCGATCCACGCAGGCATGCTTGGTATATCCTGTTGCCAGGGTTGTTTTTTCATCCTCGCTATATGCATGATAATCAAACTTCATACCCGCCTTAACGTTTGTATCAAGCGTCGTTTCTATGATCAGCAAATCATCATACTGCGAAGGGTTGCTGAACTTGCAGTGAGCTTCGGACAAAGGCAGAAAAAAACCATGGGCTTCGATCTCTTTATAGCTGAGCCCCAAATGCCTGAAAAGCTCTGAACGACCAATTTCGAACCAGCGAAAGTAGTTGGCATGATAGACAAAGCCCATTTTATCGGTATCGCTGTATCTGACTCTATGCCTGGTTTTATGAGTAAGCATAAAATATCTCTCAAATTCCAAACTTAAAACCCAACCCGGACAAGCCGGAACCAAAAATATTTTGCCACAAAGACACTAAGGTCAGTAATCAGTAATCGGTTATCAGTTTCCCTTTACTGATAACTGTTCACTGATAACTGTTCACTGGTGACGGCCTTTGTGCCTTAGTGGCTGAACTGTTACCCAAATCCAAATTATCCGTTTGCAAGCATAGGTTTAAGTATGGCTTTTAGTTCATCAAAGCTGTAGGATAACGGAAACTCGGGAAATTCATTTTTGACATTTTCCGGCGGATTGTGGAGAATGCCGGTGTCGGCTTCCTTCAGCATCGTAATATCATTATAAGAATCGCCTACGGCAATGGTCTTGTAGTACAGGCTTTTTAAAGCAATGACCGCATGGCGCTTACTGTCTTGCTGGCGCAGATTGTACCCTGTAATCGTACCGTCGGGGGCAATGGATAACGTATGGCAAAAGAGCGTCGGCCAGCCGAGTTTTTTCATCAAAGGACGCGCAAACTGGACAAACGTGTCAGAAACTACAATCACCTGAGTGCATGATCTCAGCCATTCAAGAAATTCCGCGGCTCCTTCCAAGGGGTTCATGGTGGCGATAACAGCTTTAATATCTTCTATCTTAAGTCCGTTCTCATCAAGGAGGGCGAGACGTTTTTGCATCAGGACATCATAATCGGATATATCACGTGTTGTCAGCCGGAGTTCCTTAATACCGGTTTTTTCAGCAACATTTATCCAAATTTCAGGGACAAAAATACCCTCCAAGTCACAGCAGACAATTTGCATAAAACCTCACATCGTAAAAAGTTAAACAATATCTATATTCAACAGCGCTCATTATCATCTTCAATCCGAATCAGAACAGGTCTGTCACCAACGATGTCAAGCTCTGAAATATCCAAAAGAGCCTTTTTAACAGCGGCTTCTTTTGCTATATGTGTCAGCATAACGACGGGAACCGAACCTTTTGTTTGGCGTCCTTTCTGGTGAACCGACTGAATGCTGATATCATTATCTCCCAGAATGCCTGCTATTTTCGACAGTACACCGGGGCGGTCCAGAGCGGCAAAGCGGAAATAATAGTGCATAGAGATTTCATCAATCGGTATAACAGGAATTTCCCGAATTTTATCCATCTGGTATGAAAGCAGCGGAACTCTGCCGCTTGCTCCTGTCATCAGGTTGCGGGCAATATCGACCGTATCGCCTACCACCGCACTGGCGGTGGGCATCATCCCGGCACCATATCCGTAAAGCGTCATGTCGCCCACTGCATCTCCACAGATTGTAAGCGCATTCAGGGGGCCGCTGACAACGGCAAGGGGGTTGTCAAAAGGAATCATAGTGGGATGGACCCTTGCTTCAATAGCACTCCCCATATCCTTGCTGATAGCCAGAAGTTTGATACAATATCCGAACTCTTTTGCAAGTTCAATATCGAGGGGCGTAATTTTAGAGATACCTTCGATATAGATGTCATTAAGATTAATATGCATACCATAGGCAAGCGACGTTAATATGGCCAGCTTATGGGCGGTGTCGATCCCCTCAACATCAAGAGTCGGATCGGCTTCGGCATATCCGTTTTTTTGGGCTTCCAAGAGGGCTTCTTCAAAGCTGCTGCCTTGGTCAGTGCTTTTGGATAATATGTAATTACAGGTTCCATTCAGGATGCCTGCTATCGATTTTATGTGATTGGCAACCAGAGACTCCCGCAACGATTTAATGATCGGCATGCAGCCGCCGACGCTGGCTTCAAAGGCAAGATCAACACCCTTTGCTGCTGCAGCCTTAAAAATTTCATTGCCCTGATTAGCTAACAGTGCCTTATTGGCGGTAACGATTGGTTTTCCGTTGTCAATGGCCTTTAAAATAAGCTCTTTGGCGATGCCCTCTCCACCAACCATTTCAAGAATTATGTCAATCTCGGGGTCATCAACAACCTGATACGCATCGTCTATCAGTACGCCCTCGTCAAATTGTATGCCCCGGTCAGTTTCCAGATCAATGTCGGCAACGCGTCTCAAATTAAGAACAGCACCAACCCGGCAGCTAATAAGATTTTTGTTTTCAATCAGAATTTTGGCAACACCGGTACCGACGGTGCCGCAGCCAAGTAAACCAATATTAATCTCTTTCATAGCTATAGATCCTGACAGCTCTCAATCGAGCATTTTTTACTCAATTGGGTTTATAATAGCTTTTTAATTCCTCGTACAGCCTGATTTATACGCATATTGTTTTCTATCAGGGCGAACCTGACGTAGTCATCACCATATTCGCCGAATCCAAGACCGGGTGCAACCGCTACCTGAGCTTCATTAATAAGAAGTTTGGAAAATTCCACCGATCCCATCTCAATGTATTTGTCAGGGATTTTGGCCCATACGAACATGGTGCCTTTGGGGCTTTCAATCTCCCAGCCCACCCGGCTGAGGCCGTTTATAAGAGCATCTCTGCGCTCCTTGTAGGTTTCACAGATCTCTTTTACGCAGTCCTGAGGTCCGTTGAGGGCGATAATCGCTGCAATCTGGATCGGCTGGAAAATACCGTAATCCAGATAACTTTTTATACGGCGCAATGCCCCCACGATTTCAGGATTCCCCACACAGAATCCAACCCGCCAGCCGGGCATGCTGTAACTCTTGGAAACCGAAAAAAATTCAACGCCCACGTCCTTGGCGCCTTTTACCTGGAGAAAACTGGGTGGTTTATAACCGTCGAATGTTAGATCTGCATAAGCAAAATCGTGGATGATCATAATGTCATGTTCCTTGGCGTAATCGACAATTTTTTCAAAAAAGTCGATATTAACAACTTCCGTAGTGGGGTTATGGGGATAACTAATGATTAAAACCTTGGGTCTCGGCCAGGTCTGCCTGGTAGCATTAATGAGATTATCGAAAAAATTAAGCCCCGGTCCCACCGGTATGCCCCTTACATCTCCGCCTGCAATAATTGCTGAAAAAGGATGGATAGGGTAGGTCGGGTTGGGGGTAAAGACCACGTCTCCAGGCCTGATGGTTACCAGGATCAGATGAGATATGCCTTCCTTGGCTCCGATGGTCACGATGGCCTCGTTTTCCGGATCAATATCCACGTCAAACCTGCGTTTGTACCAGTCCGCGATGGCCATTCTCAACTTGGTAATGCCCATGGAAGCCGAATAACGGTGATTCTGTGGTTTTTGGGATGCTTCTATGAGTTTGTCGACGATGTGCTGGGGCGTACCAAGGTCGGGATTTCCCATTCCAAGGTCTATAATATCAACTCCAGCGCGTCTGGCCTTCATTTTTATCTCATTGACAGTTGCAAAAACATAGGGTGGAAGACGATCAAGCCGGGCAAAAGTTCTCATAAGAAACCTCACAAATCATACGGTTTCGTCAAAAAATAATAGATTATTTTTTGCGAAACGCTTTAAATGTTAAGTTTTTGTAAGTTCAAAAACAGCAATTCTTTGCTATTATCTACAATACTAGAGAGTTTATGTCAAAAATTTATTTTGACTTTTAGGCCGATTCAGATTAGTTTTTTCCGAAAAAGCTCAGATCCGTGGGTTTTTCAGGAGACTATCATGACTAATTCTATTACTTATGCCGATGCCGGCGTGGATATTGATAAAGCCAACCGGCTGGTAAATATCATTAAAAAGATTGCCCAACAAACCCGCAGATCCGGTGTTATGGGAGAGATCGGCGGTTTTGGAGGTCTGTTTGCACTTAACGTCGAACATTTTGACAACCCGGTGCTCGTCAGTTCAACCGATGGTGTCGGCACCAAGCTTAAAATCGCGTTCATGATGGATAAGCACGATACTGTGGGCATTGATCTCGTTGCCATGTGCGTCAATGACATTGTTGTTCAGGGCGCCGAACCGCTTTTCTTCCTTGATTACATTTCAATGGGGAAGCTGGATACCAAAATCGCTACTGATGTCATCACAGGAATCGGAGCAGGATGCCGGCAGGCCAAATGTGCGTTGATCGGTGGCGAGACAGCTGAAATGCCGGATTTTTACAAAAAAAATGAATACGACCTGGCAGGCTTTGTTGTCGGCATCGTTGATAATAGTAAAATTATCGACGGTTCAAAGATTCGTATCGGCAATAGACTGATAGGAATTTCATCAAGCGGGCTTCACAGCAACGGGTATTCTCTGGTACGCAAAGTATGTTTTGAAATCCTTAAGCTAAAGATCGATGCATTTATACCGGAACTGGGCAAAACGATCGGCGAAGAACTCTTAACACCCACAAAGATATATGCACAGACTGTTCGCAGTATGATGATGGATCTGCCTATTTTGGGACTTGCTCATATTACGGGCGGCGGCATTGTGGATAACATTCTGCGCATCATACCCGATGGGTGCAATATCATGCTGCGCAAGCAAAGCTGGGAAATTCCGCCGATATTTTCTTATCTTCAGGAGGCTGGCAACATCTCCGACCAGGAGATGATGCGTACCTTTAACAACGGCATCGGTATGATTGCAGTTGTTCCGGAAGATGCAGCCGCCGAAATTTTGGAACGTCTAACCGCTATGGGCGAAAAAGCCTTTGTTATCGGTGAAATCATGGAACGCAAGGAGGCTGGTGGGAACAGGATAAAATGGCTCTAGCCGGGCTAGCCGGTTCCCAAGCACAATATGATCATTCTCGGTATTGAAAC
>JABMQM010000014.1 GCA_013203195.1 Desulfobacteraceae bacterium
ATATAAAACGGTTAATAAATGCGTCAAACAAAGCCTTAAAAGGGCATTTTGGGGGCCAAAAAGAGTAGTTTAAGACAATTTCAGGGTCTAGTTTAAGCCTCTTTTGCTGTTATTATAGTCGGTTGCCGTGACCCGACCCTAAATGAAAAAAAGTAGACTTGACCCCATTTGTTTTGGAGAGGTTGAACATGAAAGCCCTCATTTGTCCCGTTTCTACACAGCGAATTAATCGAAAAGTGGTACGCATAACCGGATTTATGATGGCAACCATGATTGCCCTGTTTGCAATCACCGGTAGCATCTATTTTATCATTGCCATCACAATTGACTACTTTATACGAGCGTTTACTTCTTTGAAATACAGTCCTTTTAGCTGGCTAGCCGGCCAGATTACTCGACTTTTTAAATTAAAAGAAATACAAATCGATAAAGCCCCAAAGATATTTGCTTCACGCGTTGGATTTCTCTTCGCTCTGGCAACGGTTATCCTATATTATTTTCATCCAACTAGCAGTTTGATTGTTGGATTAACCCTTATGGGGTTTGCCTTGCTTGAGTCAGTCTTCGATTTTTGTGTTGGTTGTGTTGTTTATACCTATGTTGTTATACCTATTTTCAAAGAATCGTAATTTTTTAAAAAGAGGAAAATACTATGGCTAAAGCAATAATAATGCATGAAATCGGTGGGCCCGAAGTTTTACAGTTGGCCGATTATGATCCAGGCCGGCCAGGAATAGGTGAAGTCCTGCTTCGTCAAGAGGCCGTTGGGCTCAACTTCATTGACGTTTATCACCGCACCGGGCTCTATCCCCTTCCCTCCCTTCCGGCCACACCCGGACTGGAAGGCGCGGGTATTGTTGAAGCCGTTGGAGAAGGTGTAACCGAAGTTGCGGTAGGAGACCGTGTAGCTTATGCCGGGCTGCCGCCCGGCGCTTATTCCGAAATTAGAATTATGCCGGCTGACCGCCTAGTAAAACTTCCCGAATTCATTTCAACCCGAGACGCTGCATCCATGATGCTTCAAGGAATGACCGCACGATATCTCCTAAAAGGCTGCTATGGAGTAAAATCCGGCGATAAAATACTCATCCATGCCGCCGCCGGTGGCGTTGGCTTGATTGTCTGCCAGTGGGCCAAACATCTTGGTGCTACCGTAATCGGAACGGTCGGTTCACCTCAAAAGGCTGAACTCGCACGGGACAATGGCTGTGATCACCCCATCCTCTACCAAGATGAGGATTTTGTTGCACGGGTAAAAGAGATTACTCGAGCAAGGGGGGTTGACGTCGTATATGATTCCGTGGGCCAGTCTACCTTCATGCAATCCCTGGACTGTTTGCGGCCAATGGGCATGATGGTCAGTTTTGGTCAGTCCTCCGGCTCGATTCCACCACTGGATACCGGCGTTCTCGCAGCCAAGGGCTCTTTGTTCCTTACGCGGCCGAGCCTTATGGCCTATACCGCCAAACGGGAGGATTTGCTCGCCCACGCCCATGATTTGTTTGAGGTCGTGGAAAAAGGTGCAGTGAAGATTGAGGTCCGACAAACCTACCCACTCGCCGAAGCTGCCCAGGCCCACAGCGATCTTGAGGGTCGCAAGACTACCGGATCCACCATTTTAATTCCCGGTCAATAATTTGCGAATAAATTGTTTAAACAGTTATTTCGATATTTAATTTTTATCAATTCTGATTTAGTTGTCAAAAAGTGACAATTTCCATATTTCACTTAGGTCAACTAATACATGTTCGGCGGCAATAATAAATGGGAGATAATAATGTTTATCGACACAGATGAAACCAGAAAACTGAGGCAGAAGTATAATTTGCAAATGCAAAAGAGCGGAATCAAAACATTTCAAGATATGGATAGAATTGAAATGGATGCTCTCGAAAGCGGTGATCTTTCACAAAAATACAAGGAACTTATTGCCTTGGGGATTAGTATATCTAAAGCTTGCTATGGCTGAATTGAGTATCATGTCAGCAGTGCTGTTGGCTTAGGTGTAAGTCGTCAAGAAATTCTCGAAGCTACTGCTGTTGGGGTAGCATTATGTGGTTCTGTTGCTGATTGGCCTGCGAGATATGTTTTTAAAATATTGGAGGACATACAAAACGATGAAAAAGAGATGGATAAATAACCTATTATCCTGATATTTTATAGTAAGTTGTGATGATTCGCCGAACCAGTCATTTGAGCCGGGACCTAATATCTCGCGGCTTTGGAAGGTTACTAGTTTTAATAATTGTTTTCGTAATTGAGCGCCTTAGGCACTTAGCCGGTGCAACTCAATTCCACGTTAGGCATTCAAGGAGAATTACTTGAAAAAGAATACACTGAAATACTTTATAAACACCTTGCTTTTTATCGATATGTCTTCAATTGCAGTTCTGGGGCTCTTGTTGGGATTTGTAATTCCGAAAGGGAAAGTGCAACCGTCTAATAAGCACTTCCTTGGGCTGCACCGTCATGAGTGGGGAGATATCCACCTTTATCTATCACTTTTTCTTCTGGTATTGTTAGTCTTTCATATCTGGTTTAACTGGACGTGGATAGTGCAGACCACTAAACGTTATTTCGGAAATCATTGGAAGAATTTCCTTTGGGCCATTTCTTGCGGTTGGATCATCGTGTTGCTGATAGGGTGGATCGCCGTAAGATTCTGAAAAACGGATTAATCATAATCAACTCAGGAGGTATTGAATGGAACTATCTGAAGTCACAAAAAAACTATTGGCTGCTAAAAAAGAGAAATAATTGAGTTTTGCTCATTTGGAAACTGTTGTGGGACGTGATGAAGTCTGGATTGCGGCTGTTTTTTACCAGCAGGCCAGCGCTTCTCAGGAAGAAGCGGAAA
>JABMQM010000139.1 GCA_013203195.1 Desulfobacteraceae bacterium
GGGTATCTCTGACCTGGCTCAGAGGACCAGGTTTTTCAGGACATAATAAAATGAATACAAAATATTTATATATCAACACCATCGGATGTCAGATGAATCATTATGACTCCGATCAGATTGCAGCGGTTTTAAGGCCCCTTGAGTACAAGGTGACCCCGTTGATGGAGATGGCGGATCTGGTTATTGTCAATACCTGTGCAATCCGGGAAAAAGCTGAACAAAAAGTCTTCAGCTTTTTGGGGCGTCTGGCCGATATGAAAAGATCAAAACCCGATCTTTTAATCGGCGTTGGAGGATGTTTAGCCCAGCAGGAAGGTGCCAGGATCATTGAGCGTATGGGACATGTCGATCTGGTTTTCGGGACAAGTGCCATCAGCCGGTTGCCGCGCTTAATAGAGCAGATCGAATCAGAAAGATGCCGGGTTGTTGATGTTGACATGTCGGAAGGCATCGACGAATTTGATTTTGCCGGCAATGAATCTGACAATGGAAAGGTTACGCGTTTTGTAACCATCATGCAGGGGTGTGACAATTTTTGTTCATACTGCGTGGTCCCGTACGTGCGAGGTCGGGAAGTCAGCAGGGAACCCGAGAAAATAATTAATGAAATTCGCACTCTGGTTAAAGCAGGTGTACGTGAGGTTACCCTCCTGGGTCAAAATGTAAACAGCTACGGGAAAAAGGAAGGTCTTTTGATATTTTCGCGGCTGCTGGAACTTGTGAATGAAATCGACGGACTTTTGAGAATCAGATTTACGACTTCCCATCCCAAAGACCTTTCAAAGGACCTTATGTTTGCGTTTAAAGATCTTGCAAAGCTGTGCAAGCATATTCATTTGCCTGTACAATCAGGATCAAACAGGGTCCTGGAAATGATGAATCGGAAATATACGCGCGCGTTGTACCTTGAAAAAGTAAAAAAACTGCGTACTTTGTGTCCTGAAATCGCCATTACATCCGATATTATCGTGGGGTTTCCAGGAGAGACCAAATATGATTTTGAAAAGACCCTGGAGTTGATCAAAGAAGTAAGATTTGACGGTCTGTTTGCGTTTAAGTATTCTGATCGTCCCAACGCAACGGCAACTCGTTTGCCGGAAAAGATTTCAGAACAGGAAAAGAAAGAAAGATTGAAAGCGGTTCTGGATCTTCAGGATTATTATACGATCCAAACAAATGAGGCGCTGGTAGGATCTGAGGAAAAAATTCTTGTTGAGGGCTACAGCAAGAAACAAAAAGTAGTTGATTTACACGGCGGCCGGCAGGATTTTCAGTGGACCGGCCGGACATCTACAAATAAAATCGTCAATTTTGTGCAGAATGACGGCGGTATATACGGCGATGAGATTATCGCCGGCAAATTGGTTAGCATCAGGATTATGAAAGCATTTCCCCATTCACTTTGGGGCGAACCGGTCAAGGCGGCCAATATACCCCTTGGTTTTAGAGGAGAAAAAGCTCATGTTGCATGAAGTAACCATAGCGGGCATGACCATGGATCCGACATCAAATACGCCGATTATCATATTAAAATCGGTGAAAAATGACCAGGCGATCCCTATATGGATCGGATTGCTCGAAGCCACGTCCATAGCTTCGGCACTCAGAAACATCAAGTTTGATCGGCCCATGACTCATGACCTCTTCAAAAATTTTATCGAGACTATGAAACTCGATGTTTCCAAGATTGAAGTGTGTGATCTAAAGAATAATACTTTTTACGCCAAAATATATTTTACTTCCGAAGAGAAAAATTTTCATATGGACGCCCGTCCCAGCGATGCGATTGCGATTGCAATCCGATTTAGCGCCCCAATTTATGTGGATGATAAAATCATCGAACAATCTCAGACGTTTGACACTGATTATGAGATGATAGATGAGACTGAAGAAGGGAAAAAGTGGGCCGAATATCTTGGAAAACTTACACCTGACGATTTCGGGAGATACAAAATATGATTGATCTTCATATGCACTCGATCTTCAGTGACGGGGTTTTGATACCATCCGAGCTGGCAAGGCGCGCGGAGTTTGCCGGACATAGAGCCATAGGGATCACCGACCACGGCGACCTGTCCAACATCGATTTCATCATTCCCAGAATCGTTACCATTGCCCGGGAGTTGAACAGGTCCTTGAATCTTACGGTTATCCCGGGGATAGAAATCACCCATGTTCCGCCTGATCAGATCAAAACAACCGTCGAAAAGGCTCGCGAGCTGGGCGCCAAGATCGTTCTGGTCCATGGTGAGACATTGGTCGAGCCGGTTGCTCCCGGAACCAATCGTGCCGCCCTGGATGCAGATATTGACGTGCTTGCCCACCCGGGCCTGCTCACGGAGGAAGATGCCGTTAAGGCCAAAGAAAAAGGGATATTTTTGGAGATATCCGCCCGCAAAGGGCACTGCCTGACCAACGGGCATGTCGCTGGTTTGGCCCGCAAGGTCGGCGCAAAGCTTGTTATCAACACGGACTTCCATGAGCCCGGGGATCTGATTGATCAGAATATGGCCATACAGATTGTACGTGGTGTCGGTCTTACCGAGCAGGACTTTGTTAAGATGCAGAAGAATGCATCCACCTTCCTTTAATTCCTCGATGTAAACGTTACCCCTATCAGTGGTACCATAAAAGATGTCTGCCATTACGGTAAGAACAGAGGAGTGCCTAAAGTGAACTAAA
>JABMQM010000140.1 GCA_013203195.1 Desulfobacteraceae bacterium
GGCTAACCGGTTAACCGGCTAACCAGACATAATCACTTTTTTACGGTCTTACGATCCTATTTTATACTTTCTATTATTTACCTTAATGACATATTGGTCTTTATAACATTCTATCAGGGCAGATATCTTTACCAGGCTTTTTTCAGTAAACTTGATGCGTTCTTCTCCAATGTGCATGTAAAGGTTGTCTGCTTTCATGGAGAGTTTTTTTGGTTTCAGCTTTATCTTTTCCCCGGCATTCAATACCAGCAATATATCCTTTCCCTTGAGAACATCAACAACGAAAAGGGCCGTATCTTCGTAATGGAAATAGACTTTCTCCTGATAGTCGTCCGTTGTCTGGGCGACATAGTAGCCGTCTTTGTCTTTTCGTATTGAAGCATTAAAATAATCTATGATCTTCTTATGCTCAAATTCTCCATGCCGGTTGCACCAGCGGCCGTTTTGATTCAGCCAGAATACGGCTTTGTCTTTTGAGATGACTATTTTTTTAAGCTTTTTGGTCATAACTAGTTCAGGGGTCGGGGAGTTTTTCTGTTTAACCGCTTCGTGAAAAATGCGGGCTAGTATTCTTTGGGGGTAATATTAAGCTGGGAAAGCGTAAACACCGGGCCGTCTTTGCATACGAATTCTTGACCGATATTACATCGTCCACACATGCCGATACCGCATTTCATACGGTTTTCAAGAGACATGATGATCTGATCATGGCTGTAACCAAGCTTGTCCAACACCGGCTGGGTAAACTTTATCATGATGGGAGGCCCGCAGATGATCGCGTAAGTATCTTTGTCAGCGTTAGGCGCTTTCTGTTCTGTAATCGTAGGCACAAACCCGATGTTATATTTCCAGTTCGGATCATCCGTGGCATCCACCGTAATATGCACATTAATATCATCACGGGCTTCCCATGCCGCCAGTTCATCTTTATAGAGCAGCATACCGGGCGTCCGGGCGCCGTATATCACGTGGATGTCTTTAAACCTGGATCGATTGGCCGGGTCCAGCATATACACAATGGATGAACGCAGGGTAGTAAAAGCAAAACCACCTCCGATTATAACCACATTCTTTGCTTCCATGGTCTCCCAGGGATACCAGTTGCCCAGGGGGCCACGAACACCCATGATGTCGCCGGTTTTCATGGCATGCAGACAGGTTGTCACAACTCCGGCTTTGTTGACGGTGAACATGAGAAACCCTTTTTCCGTGGGGGATGAAGCGATGCCGATGGGTATTTCACCCCGGCCGGTTAAGGAAAGTTCGGCAAACTGTCCTGACTTATAAGCGAATTTTTCTTCATCTGCAGGATTTAAAAATACCAGTTTGAAGGTTTTCAGATTTTTGTCTTCGGTTTCAGTTATTATTTCGTCAATGCGAACCGGAAACGGTAAATATGGATTCTCCACTCTTCAACTCCCTAGCCTGGACAAGCCCCAAGGGCGGGACAGGCCAGAACCGAAAATGTTTGCCACGAAGGCACTAAGACACAAATGTCAGTGATCAGTTATCGGTTATCAGTAATCAGTTTTTACTTACTGGTCACTTCTTACTGATAACTGTTCACCCGTGACTGCCTTGGTGTCTTTGCGGCAATAAATAAAATTGGTAGAAGGAGTTGATATAATGGCAAAAACATTCAAAAAACCCGAAGCCCTTTCCGACCAGACCACCCATTACTGCCCGGGTTGCACTCACGGGATTGCGCACCGCTTGGTTGCCGAAGTCATCGACGAGCTGGGTATCCGGGGGCGCACGGTCGGTATTGCACCTGTAGGATGCGCGGTTTTGGCCTATAATTACTTCACTTTTGATTTTCAAGAGGCTGCTCACGGGCGCGCTCCGGCAATGGCTACCGGCATAAAAAGGGTTCGGCCTGATCTGGTTGTTTTTACCTATCAGGGTGACGGTGATCTGGCAAGCATCGGGATGGGAGAGATTATACACGCTGCCAATCGTGGTGAGAAATTTACCACCATTTTTGTCAACAATACGGTCTATGGTATGACCGGCGGCCAGATGGCGCCGACAACGTTGCCGGACCAGCGTACCACGACATCTCCTGCCGGGCGCAAAGTCGAAGAGGTCGGTATGCCCATTAAGGTTGCAGAGTTGATTTCCGCTCTTCAGACACCGGCATTTGTGACCAGACAGGCCGTGATAAAGCCCAAGTATATTGTCAGGGCCAAAAAAGCCATCAAAAAGGCCTTTCAGTATCAGCTCGAAGGGCGATGCTTCAGCTTGGTGGAACTGATCAGTACGTGCCCGACCAACTGGGGGCTTACTTCTTGGGAATCGGTTAAATGGGCCGAGGATAATATGATCCCCTATTTCCCGCTGGGGGAATATAAGACACCCGAATAGGAGGACTGCATGCAGAAAGAAGTCATGTTTGCCGGTTTTGGCGGGCAGGGAATTTTATTGATCGGAGATATCCTGGCGCACGCGGGCATGGAAGCGGGCTTCGAAGTGGCCTGGATCCCTTCCTATGGTCCGGAGATGCGGGGCGGGACTGCCTATTGCCTGGTGGTGATAAGTGACAGAGCCATTGGTTCTCCGGTTATCAGAAACCCTTTGCACTTGATTGCCATGAACCGGCCTTCTTTGGAGAAATTTGCACCACTGGTGAAACCGGACGGTGTGGTAGTGATTAACAGTTCTTTAATTTCCATTAATGCGGGGCGTGATGACGTTGATGAGCTATTAATACCGGCCAATGACATTGCCCAAGAAGCCGGCAGTGTGAAGGCGGCAAATATTGTAGCATTGGCAGCTTTTGTTGCCCGCAGTAAAATTGTTGATTTTGATCTGCTGCGCGAGTGTGTCAAAGAACATTTTGCCGGTCGCGAAAAGCTTATCCCCATTAATATGGAGGCCCTGGAACAGGGCCGCAAAGCGGCAATGGGAATATGAAAATATCTATTCCGGAAAACATTCTATCGATAAAGCCTTACAAGCCCGGGAAGCCTCTGGAGGAGCTCGAACGGGAATATGGTATTGCTAAATCCATTAAGCTTGCTTCCAATGAAAATCCACTGGGCCCGTCTCCAATGGCCGTGAAGGCCATGCAGGAGGCTTTGGGCAAACTCAACCGTTATCCGGATGGAAGCGGTTTTGATCTTATCAGGAAACTGTCCCAACATCTTAAAGTGCCGCCTAAGAATATCGTTTTAGGTAACGGTTCCGATGATATTATCGGTATGCTGACCTTGGCGCTGCTGCGACCGGGCGATGAAGTGGTTCTGCCGCAGCCTTCTTTTTTAATGTACGATATAATGGTTCGAAGCGCCGCCGCAATACCGGTGACGGTTCCATTAAGTTCTCTTTCCATCGATTTGAAAGGGATGCAGGCTGAGATTACATCCCGAACCCGCATGGTTTTTTTGTGTAATCCCAATAATCCCACGGGAACCGTTATATTCAAAAAAGACTTTGAGAACTTTATGGCCGGCTTGTCGCCTGAAGTGGTTGTTGTCGTAGACGAGGCCTATTTTGAATTTATAAGAGATCAGGAAAAATGTGCCAGTGGCATTGAGTACCTTGACGAAGACAAACCTCTGGTTACACTGCGTACATTTTCAAAAGCATACGGCTTGGCAGGGCTGCGCATCGGCTATGGTATCATGCCTGAAAAAATTGCGGGGCTGCTGAACAGGGTCAGACAGCCCTTTAATACAAGCTCTCTGGCCCAGATTGGCGCTAAAGCAGCGCTTGATGATAAAGCTTTTTTAAAAAAGACCTTGGAAATTACCCATAAAGGTCTCGATTATTTGCATGCTGCCCTGGACAGGCTGGGGATTAAATATTTTCCAACTCAAACGAACTTTTTTCTCATTGACGTAGAAAAAGATGCTGATGAAATTTTTGAAAGCATGCTCAGACATGGTGTTATTGTACGATCGATGAAATCATATGGATATCCCCAATATATCAGGATTAATGTCGGCCTTGCCGAGGAGAATGCCCGCTTTATAGAAGCGTTGGAGAAGATAATTTAAAACTATGAGGCGTCTTCTTATTACAATAGACGGGCCTGCCGGTGCAGGCAAAACAACGGTAAGCCGGATGCTGGCCCATCGTCTGGCTTACAAATATATCGATACCGGTGCGCTGTACAGGGGGGTCGCGTTTGCGGCAATATCAGCAGGATTAAATGCAGACGATGATGAAGGCCTTGAAAAACTGTGCCGCACTCTGAAAATCAAATTTGTAACAGGCGATCAAGGTTTGCGCATATTATCGAATGGTGTGGATATTACGGATAAAATCCGTACGCCTGAAATAACCATGTTTGCTTCGGCGGTTTCCGCCAGACCGGTAGTTAGAGGGTACCTTTTGGACTTGCAAAGGGAAATGGGACAGGAAAAAGGCGTTGTTTTCGAAGGGCGAGATATGGGTACTGTGGTGTTCCCGGATGCTGATTTAAAGTTTTACCTGGATGCATCTCATAAAACAAGGTCTCTCAGGCGATACCAGGAATTAACAGCAAAAACCCAACAGACCTTGGAGGAAGTTGAGAGGGATATGGCCAAGCGGGATAAAAATGACAGCACCAGAGATTTGGCACCCTTGAAACCTGCCAAGGATGCGATAATAATAGATTCTACTGAACTTTCTGTCAAAGCGGTTGTCGAGTTAATGTTGTCTAAGATTGATGAATTCATATAAAGTCGATGGCGTCGTAAAAAGTCCCATCGATAGTTGATGAATTCGCAAAAAGTCGAATTTATCACGTTTTAGGTTTTAAGTGTTAGGTTTTAGGTTATTGTTTTGCGATTATTTGCAAACACTTAAAACTTAAAACCTAAAACTTAAAACGTTCGCATGATAGCTGTCAGGGTTCAGGATGCCGGCCACGGGTCATTTGGCATTGGCCCCTCTGATTTCTTGTTACTGATTACGGGTTGTAAATGGAAGATAAGCATGGCCATCCACAAATAGAC
>JABMQM010000141.1 GCA_013203195.1 Desulfobacteraceae bacterium
TCATTTTATCTCACCTCGTTGGTTAGGTTTATGTCTGTTGTTTTGATATATTATATCACCCAACCAACGGGGTTTTTCAATCTTTTTACCTAATCAAATTTGCTGCCAATAGCGGTTTTAGGGATAACAGTCGTTTCCAACAGCCTCCTCCTGTACAGGGCCAGGATAGGTTAGCATAAAAGCAGTCGTTTCTATTAAACCTATATAATAGCCCAGGCCCTTCCATCTGAATAGATATGAGGTGAAGAAAATGGAGAACAAACAGGAGAAATGGGGTAGAGACCTTGGTCATGTTGATCACCGCCGATAACCCCAGTCTAAGAAAATTAGTTTTGTCACATGAGGCCAATCCAGGAAACTGAAAGGAGAAGTATCATGAAAGGCAGAAGAAGTTTTTTGAAAAAATCAGTCCTTATGGCTGCGGGTATGGTGATTGGCAAAAATACAAATGCCTTTGCTTCATCAGCAGGATTCCCTCCGGGCATTGTTTATACAAAGAAGAATCCTGGTAAATGGGCCAAGAAGGTGGAGAGTCACGCTCCGAAAGTCAATGTGGAGGGGAAAAAGATAACGATAACTACCAAACATCCCATGTCTGAGAAACACTATATTGTACGCCATACCCTGGTGTCATCAGATGGGAAAGTGCTTGGATCGAAGACATTCTACCCTTCTGACAAGAAGGCCATTTCGACCTACGAATTCCCATCCAACCACGGACCTAAGTTGTATGTAACAAGCTTTTGCAATCTCCATGATTTTTGGGTTACAGAATTTGGTATTTAAAAGGAGGTAGTTTTATGAAGGAACTGAAGATCGGTTGCGGAAAGCCGACCGGGTCAAAGGTCGGGGACAACGGTTCGTAGTGGCAACATCAAAACTAAGAGGCGGCGACCTAAAACAGAGGGCTTTCGAACTGCTGAAATCAGCGGATTTTGAACAGGCATTGGAGGAATTATGCCGTCTTCCTGCTCGCCAGGTGATCAATCCTCTTTTTTCCTTCCTTTATAACAATGATGAGCAGATAAGATGGCGCACTGTGTCTGCCATGGGCGCGGTTGTGGCAAACCTTGCTGACAAAGATATGGAAGAGGCTAGGGTAATCATGCGCCGGCTTATGTGGAACTTGAACGATGAATCCGGTGGTATTGGCTGGGGATCTCCAGAGGCCATGGGGGAGATATTGGCCTGCCATGAGGGACTTGCAAAGGAATATGCTAAGATTTTTATGTCTTATACGATGGAAGAGGGTAACTACCTGGAACATGAAATTTTACAACGCGGTCTCCTCTGGGGGATTGGAAGGCTTTCACAAGTCAGGCCTAAGCTTGTAAAAGATGCAGCTACTTACCTCATACCATATTTAAAGTCCCCTGATGATACTGTGAGAGGGCTTGCAGCCTGGATCATGGGATTGCTTCGGGCAGAGGAGGCCCGTCCAGAACTTGAGCAACTTACAGAGGATGAGACAGAGGTTCAGATGTATATAGACCGCAGACTTACCAAACGCCGTGTGAAAAAGTTAGTAGATGAAGCACTCGAAAGACTGCCAGTTCAAGAGTTAAGTTAAAGGGTCACCCTTGACGCCTCAGATCTCCCCGATGATGCGGGATCTTGCGAGCAGGACCCTCTACTTTTGCAACATTAGGATTATCTCAATATTTGACAAATAAGTATTAGTGTATATTGTACAAGCAGTGTTTAAAAAATAAATTTAGTGAGGAGACAGACATGTTTGAAGTTACGGTAAAGGCGAGCGAAAAGATCAAAGAAATTTTAAAGGACAGGGAAGACATCCCGAGCATCAGGATAGTATTTTCCGAGGGAGGTTGAGCTGGGCCCTCTCTGGGCATGGCTCTGGATGAGCCAGGAGATAAAGATGAAGTGTTTGATGACAGAGACCTTACATATATCATCGAAAAAGGATTGTATGAAAAAATTAAACCCGTAAAGGTGGATTATGTTGATTCATTCATGGGTGCCGGATTTAATATTTCCTCCGGCCCTACCATGGGTGCATCGTGCGGAAGTTCCTGTAGCTGTTAATCACCAAATTCTTTTTAGCCACTATTCTGTTAAAAGTAAAAGGGGACGTTGGTTCCAAAAGGATTTAAAAAACAGATTTTATCTTAAAGATGCTGTATATTTTGGCCACGATGAAAGACTTATTAAATTCTACTCTTGCTTTGAAAAAAAGTATGACTTGATTATCAAGATGGGAAGTCGTTTTGGAACCAACGTCCCCTTTTACCTTTATGAAACGTGACAACTCTTGATGATGAAGCCGCCCGACTTCTCTTCACGTTCCAGTTCAAGGATCCCGTGTGCTTCCGCCTCCTCCAGTAGCTGGCCGAAAGACCGGAAGCCGTAGTAGGATTCGCTGAAGCCAGGTTTGCGACGCTTCAGGGTCTGCTTGATCATGGAACCCCAGATCTTCTCCCCCTCCCCGCGTTCTTCAACCAAAGCCTCGTAGGTCTCGACAATCAGATCCCATGCCTCCTGCTTCTTATCTCCGGCGGGCTTGGCGGCTTTGGCAGTCAAGCCCCGTGCCGGCTTGCGGCTCACCTCTCTGCCGGCAGCCTTTTTGCGGGGTGGCTGACGGCGTACGAGGTCGTCGTAATAGATAAACTCATCGCAGTTTGCGATCAACAAATCCGACGTCGAATTCTTGACGCCAACACCGATTACGATTTTGTTGTTCTCCCGTAGCTTGCTAACGAGCGGGGAGAAATCAGAGTCACCACTGATGATGACGAAGGTGTCCACGTGTTCTTTCGTGTAACAAAGGTCGAGGGCGTCTACAACCATGCGAATATCGGCGGAGTTCTTGCCCGACTGGCGTACGTGAGGAATCTCGATCAACTCAAAGGACGCTTCGTGCATCGCTGACTTGAATTCTTTGTAGCGGGCCCAGTCGCAGTAAGCCTTCTTGACCACGATATTCCCTTTGAGCAGGAGCCGCTCGATCACCTTGTTAATGTCGAATTGGGCGTAGTTTGCGTCGCGAACGCCCAAAGCGATGTTCTCGAAGTCGCAGAAAAGGGCCATGTTCTTAGTCTCAGCCCGATATGTCATGGCATGAATCCTCCAGCAAATGGTTCTCGTGCTCAGGTTTCCTGAAAATCATCGTACCCGGTGTCATTGGATTACCCGTGGAAGCAGATGCCTCATTATCTGTATCGATTCGCCGCATCGACCATGATCACCGTCTTCAGATCCGCCTTTCAAACGAGCACGGAACGTGACTCACCACAAAACCTTCACCAAAAGCAACCAAGCCCAAATACGCACGCGGGTCTGAAGTTCGGTGGATCAAATTGTTAGACGAAATGTTATAGGATTGTATTCTATCTGTTGTATGCCGATGACTAATAACGACCGCCACCACCTCGTCCTCCCCTGTCACCACCTCGTCCCCCTCCACCACGACGACTTTCGGTGCGAGGGCGAGCCTCATTCACGTTAAGCGTTCTTCCTTTTAAGTCTTTGCCATTTAGCTCATCGATTGCAGACTTCGCTTCAGCTTTAGAGGGCATCTCAACGAATCCAAATCCTTTTGATTTACCACTAAATTTGTCTTTTATAATATTGACGGACTCAATCTGACCGAATTGTTCGAAAGCCAGCCGCAAATCCTCTTCGGTAGCCTCATACGACAAATTTCCTACATAGATATTCATTCTGATCTCCTTTTTATTTTAACATTGATACTGGAATTTCACCTAACATTGCAAATATCTAGAATCCTTTTCCTCATATCAGCTTCATAGCAGGTATAACCGATCCCCACCGTCCAACCCAAAGCATAATTCGTATTCGGTTGATGGAATTTATGCAATGGCGGGGTTTGTTTGAATATAAATCGACTACCCACGTCGGTAAGTTATTTTCTGGCAGGGACGAACTGTAGTTCTCGCTACATACGAATAAAACTCAATCACCATTGGATAGAGTTGAATAAAAATCAGCCCGTCCCTGTCGCAATATTAATATAGTGCATCATAACAATCCCAAATTGTCAAATTTTAATCGAGAAATTCCCTAATTCTTTCAATTCGTATAGCATAACATGAACGCAACTTTCTTTTAACTAATATTGGTTGATAATCCAAATCTAATCCTTGACACAACGGACAGAAAACCCGCTCGATTTATGATCAATACCACGGTATACTTTTGAAGAATCGGAAAATAGGGCCCGAATCCAAGCATAATCATAATCACTATGAACGGTAGACGACCAAAAATAGGTATTAAAACTAACAGGTGAAAAAAAAGTACCATTACTCCACCGAAAACCGGCCGGAATAGCAGAAAACCCACTCCGATTGATTGCATAAGAATCTGAACCACTCCAGTATACTGAAGTGGAATCTTTTAATCTATTTCCAACATATCTGCCGCGAAATCCTACATCGTTTACCTCTGAAAGAGTCATTCCTAAAAACATTTCCAATTGTTTCCACATCCGGTCACTAGGTACGTGCCATCCATTAGGAGCAATATTACGACTATCATTTACTGCGTACCAATTGTAAAGACTACCATATTCGATGGCATTTTCTATTCTATTAAGATAATTACAATACGCACTTGTAGTGAGATTCTCCCAGACATCCGAACTAGTAATATTGTCAATCAACTCACCGTTGCGAAAACGGGTAACCTTTAAATTTTCTGCCATCCAATATTGACCACTAATATTTACTGTTTTGTAAACATTGCCATCTATGTCGGTTACCGTACCAGTTTTTCCAGCATCATTGAACATTGTATTAGATTTATTCTTAACAAGTTGCTTGTCTTCCAAGGGTGTAGGTTTATTTATTGAATCCATGAGTCTGGTTACAGTGGCCTTCATTCCCTTCGTTAATAGTCCCCCAATTTCACCAATATGGTCATAAGCCGTTACAATTAAAATTTCCCCCGTCGCAACATCAATCATCCGAACTGAAACAGTAAATACATTACCGATTTTACCAATCGTACCACCAATTATCTGTTCTGCACCCAACAAGTTTCCTACCTCAACGGCACATTCAGTGGTTGTGCATCCTGACTGTTGAAAACCTTGCTCCTTTAGTATTTCCTCTGTATGGTTTTTTAGTTAGCCGGACTAATTTGGTGTAAAAGCTAAGGTGATACTTTTGGGTAAATTACTGATGAACGAAAGGATGAAATATGACCCCAAAAGGAAGTTCCGAAAAGACCGTACGAGAGATTAAAAGAAGGA
>JABMQM010000142.1 GCA_013203195.1 Desulfobacteraceae bacterium
ACTGACGGTAAGGCCGTCATGGTGGGCTTTGGACGCTACGCTGTCATGGTAGTTGCCGGCCAGGTGATCGAGGCGGTTAAAAACATGGCCATCCGACACTTTTTTCTGGTGGGCGGGTGTGACGGCGCCAAACCCGGACGGAATTACTACACCGAGTTTGTGGAAAAAGTGCCCGAAGATTGCGTGGTGCTGACGCTGGCCTGCGGTAAGTTTCGCTTCTTTGACAAAGACCTGGGAGATATCGGCGGCATACCGAGACTTCTGGATGTCGGCCAGTGCAACGACGCTTACAGCGCCATCCAGATCGCGGTGGCCCTGGCAGGGGCTTTTGAGTGCGGGGTCAACGATCTGCCGCTTTCCATGATACTGTCGTGGTACGAGCAGAAGGCCTGTGTTATTCTGTTGAGCCTGCTTCATCTGGGCATCAAGGATATCCGGCTGGGACCGTCGCTGCCGGCTTTTATTACTCCCAACATTCTGAATGTGCTGGTTGAAAAGTTCAACATTATGCCGATAAAGACTGCTGAAGAAGACTTGAAGGCAATTTTAGGATAGGGATAGGAATTTTACCCCCGCTTTAAAAGCGGGGCAAACCTTTTGCTTAAAGATCCCGTCCCGCTTTCAGCGGGGCGGGATCTTTATAAAATCGTAAAACTATTTTATTAGGGAGGTACTGCCATGAAATGCCCGGGACAGGACAGCCGATACTGGAAGCCTGGAGCGATCTTTAATGCCAAGTGCCCCAAATGTGATCATTCCGTAGAGTTTTTCAAGGACGACACGGCCCGCAAATGCGATAAATGCGGCCACCGTTTCACCAATCCTGACATGGATTTTGGCTGTGCTTCGTACTGCCAGTATGCCGAGCAGTGCATCGGCGAGCTGCCGCCGGAAGCTGTAGCCCAAAGAGAGGATCTTTTAAAGGATCGGATTGCGGTGGAAATGAAGCGCTATTTCCGGACCGATTTTAAGCGGATCGGGCATGCTACGCGCGTGGCGCGCCATGCTGAAAGGATCGGCAAGAACGAAAAGGGCAACATGGCGGTGATATTAGCGGCGGCTTATCTGCATGATATCGGAATTCATGAAGCCGAGCGCAAACACGGCAGCACGGCACCTAAATACCAGGAAGAAGAAGGGCCGGAAATCGCCCGGTCAATCATGATCAAGTTAGGCGCCAAAGAAGAGCTGATCGATGAAGTGTGCGATATCGTCGGGCATCACCATCACCCCCGCAGCGAAGAAAGCGTAAATTTCAAAGCGGTGTATGATGCCGATCTGATCACTAACTTAGAAGAGGGGCATAAAGAAAGTCCCATGGATAGCGACCGGCTGGCTCGTATCATAGACAAGTCGTTTTTAACCGCAAGCGGGAGGCAATTGGCAGGACAAGTTTTGCTGCCGGATGCATGATACACGATGCATGCATTGTAAAACCCTAATTGTGCCAAGACACAATTAGGGAGGGGCCAGGGATCAGGGATCAGGGGGCAGAAAATGAGTTTTGCTTTATAAGTTGCATCTCATTTAGGATGGCGTTATAAAATTCAGATGGGATTTGTTTCCTGACCCCCGACCCCTGAGCCCTGATAACTTTCAATTGAGCTTTTTTCGCTCAATTTAGGTGTTATGTTGGTTGACACTGTCCTTGTGAAGAGCTGCAGTCTTCGGCGAGAAAGTTATAAACATCGGTGATAATCTTTTCTGATATGTTCGCCATGGCTTGGCTCATTGCCGCGGCCAGAGCCTGCGGATTCTTTTGACTGCATGCTTTGCGTGCGCTGTAACTTTTTTGAAACAAGACCCTATTGCTGATATCGGGCTCGTTGTTGACCATCAAGGTTATACTGACCGCAAGCACAGCTTCCCAATAATCCTTGCCGTCGTGCTCGTAAAACTCATCGACCGTACCCCGAAGAATGTGGGAGGATAATAAGCCGGTATTGTGGGCCGCGACCGCTTTAAAAGCCAATGACTGCTGGAAATCTCTTGCCAAAAAATAACTGACCAGGTCTCCGGGGTTAGCCCGCCACATGTGATAGGTATAGGCATCTCTCGTAAAAGGTCGCTGCCGGTAAATGATTTGACTGGTGTTGTACACAGGTGCTACCTGAAAGCGTTCTACCTGCATGACCAACGGAAGAGTGTGTAAATTTGAAATGCTGGGAGCATCATATTCCAGGGTGTAATAGTCAATTTTTTTATAAGGATGTTTTGCACTTAGACATCCTCCAAGCAGTAGAACGATACAACTCAAAATAAATAATTTCTTTCCGGTGTCAGTCATAACACTCCTAAAGAAGAGGTAATAGTTCAGCCACCAAGGTAGTAACGGGTGAACAGTCATCAGTGAGAAGTGATCAGTAAGCGAAAACTGATTGCTGATAACCGACAAC
>JABMQM010000143.1 GCA_013203195.1 Desulfobacteraceae bacterium
CATTAATGCACACAAATGCACATGTCAAGAAAAAAAATAGGATCATCTCCAAAAGAACTGGAGTGATTCTCAGGATACAAGGGCTTGCGGCGAGCTCAGCCGAGCGGTTCAAGGATTCAGCCGCCTACGCTAAAGCTACGTCGGGCCAAGAGGATTCGAGTGAAATACTTTAAAATATCTATGCCTTAAAAGCAGAAGTTGAAAGAATACTCAAAACGATGATCAAATTGTTTGAAAGCAAACACTTGACCCCCGTGGCCCGGCGAAGCATTGCGTAGACGGCTTGACCCCCTGAATCCTTGGACCCTCTTTTCCAACTAAATTGGAGAAGAACCTGAAATATATAAAATTCTAATAGGCGCGATATTGCCCCGACCAATTGCCTGGGTTTCAACCCTTGATGCTTCAGGCAACATGAATCTTGCTCCGTTTTCATTCTTTACAGTTGCAAGTGTTAACCCGCCGATACTGTGCTTCTCGCCACTTTTATTAGAAAATTCAAAAGAGAAAGATACGCTTGTAAACATCAAACAAACCGGTGAGTTTGTAGTAAACGTTGTGAGCCGCGGCCTGGCACAAAAAATGAATCAAACAAGTGCCCATTATCCACCCGGTGTCAATGAATTTGTTGCAGCCGAAGTTGCCGCGCAACAGTCAACAGTTGTAAAACCTCCTCGCGTTGCAGACTCGCCAACAAGTTTTGAGTGTAAACTCCACCAGATTATTTCGTTGGGATCGGAGCCAAGGGCCGGCAACCTGATTTTGGGCAAAATTTGTAACATCCATATTCATCCGGAAATTTTTAGAAATGGCAAGTTAGACAGTGAGTCTTTGGACACTATCGGGCGTCTATGGGGTGATATGTACTCGACGATCAGGGATTGTTTTGAGATGAAAAGACCTGAAATATGAACAGCAGTTCAAGCTTCTCTGATTTCAAAGGTCTCACTTTTTAGATGTCTCTTCTCACCTGTACGTGCCTGTTCCGCTCAGGCTCAAGATAAGTTCAAGTTAGACGGCTTCTGCTATGGCCGCGCCTAGTTCTGCCGTTGTCGCCGTGCCTCCCATGTCTGGGGTTCGCAGCGAAGTACTTTCCAGTACGGTCTCGATGGCCCGTTCCACGGCAATTGCAGCTTCCGGATGGCCCAGGTGATCGAGCATCATGGCTCCCGACCAGATCTGGCCGATGGGGTTGGCGATGCCTTGGCCGGCAATGTCAGGTGCCGATCCGTGTACCGGTTCGAACATGGATGGATACTCGCGAGTCGGATTGATGTTGGCCGACGGCGCCGAGGAAGATCGCGTCATTTTTACGAAGCTGGTCGATTCCATCCTCGGGCATCATGCGGCTGGTTCGTTTGTAGGTTTCACAGTTCCACGGAAACGTATCCCATCTGAATTTGATATCGAAACGCCGCCCTGCCGCTTCGAGTACCCGTATGCCTTCCGGAACCACCTCTTTACCAATCCCGTCGCCGGGAAGCACCGCGATCCTGTAGATGGTCATGCACCGCCTCCTTTTTATTTAGCCCTGAAAAACCTGGTCCTAGTGGGCCATGATTCTTTACTAAAGCTTTGTTTTGATGCCGCCGAATGCAGCAAAACAGGACGATTTGTGTAAGATTTCTACTTTCTCAAATCCGACCTTCTGCATTAATTCAAGCTGATACGTCAAACTCCTGGGAGAATCCTCCTTGTCAATATAGTCAAAAACTTTGGCTCGATATTCTTTCCCTCCTAAAGACTCAAGGTAATCTTTATATTTTTCCAACATTAATTCATGTATTACAGGAATGTCGTGAAATACCATATCGCTTATCCAAAAACTGCCGCCGGGACTTATTGCATCGAATATCTTTTTGAAGACAAACTCCCAGTCTGACTCATCCCTTAGATGATGGAGCACAGCGGCAGCCAACACTACATCATATGTATCTTTTCCAAGCTCAATTTCCCTAACATCGCCCTGGAACAGGCGAATTTCCCCAGTTTTTTCTTTTAAGATTCTTGCTCTAGCTTTTTCAAGCATTGGAAGACTCAAATCAACTAAGTCACAGTCAAGCCCATTTAAATACCTTAATGTTTTAATTGTATTGTTGCCGGCACCGCAGCCAATGTCGAGCAATCGCTTTGCATGTGGTGTAGTTTTAGCTGCCGCTTTCGCTAACAGGTCCATCATTAACGACGCATCAATAATCGCCTGCTGTCCGGTTTCCAAATTGGAAAAACGCTCTACGTCATCATCAAAGCGTTCCCTGATTTCCTTTATTGTGGCTTTTTTCTCAAGAGGGGTTTTCGCTTTTAATCTCCTTTAGGGTTTAATTCCCCGCTGCATGCAGCGTGAAAACGGGGTGTTCCTTTAGTTAGATACCCCGTAGCTTGCTGCGGGGTAATTCATTTAATATTTTTTGGGTAATAAAATCGTGTTACGATTTTATTCGCAGATTGTAAATCAATTATTTTGGGTTCTGTGCAGCAAAACAGGACCCAGCGCGGCGGCGATTCCCATTGAGCCGAAGGTTAGCCCCCAGGACAATGAGGTTGAACCTCCACCTGTTAGATCTAAAACCATGCCGGCGGCCACTGATCCCAGGGACGCGGCGGCGAACCCCCCCAGGGATTGGAGGGCCATGGTGGCGCCCTGGAGCTTGGGCTCTGCCGCGGTGATGACCCCGGCATGGATGGCCGCAGAGTCACCCTGAAAAAACAGGGTGTAGACAAGGCACAGGATAATCACTGCGTTGTAGGGCAACTGTGCCGAAAACCCAATGGTCAGCGCCAGAAGGGCAGAGATTCCCATGATTGCAGTTACCACCCGGCGTCGCCCCAGTCGAACGGCCAACTCCCCGCCCACAATGCTGGCCATCATACCTCCGATTCCGGCCACGGCCATTACAGTTGTGGGTGCCATCAAACCTGCCGGCGCTTTCTGGAGGGTGATACTGAAGCTCAGAAAGACTACCAGCCAGGAGCGGGCAGCAAACATCTCCCACATATGGCACATGTAAACAAGGATGTATGCCCGTGCCGGTCGGTTTTTCCAAACCGGTCGGAAATCAAGGATATGTCCCTTTGCAGTTCCGTTGGATACCAATGGAATTGACTTGGGTTTTAATACCAGAAAGGACAGGATCAGAGAGAGCACAGAACCCATAGCGGCAATTCCAAACGCTTCCTTCCATCCGAACCATCTGAACATCTCTCCGGCGCAGTAAAAGGAGATACTGACACCCAACCCGAAACAGGCCGTATAAAAAGAGATCGCCCGGGGATGGGTACGTACGTCCAATCTATCGATGAGAGCTTTCAGTCCCGGGATAAAGGTGCCGGCAAGCCCAATGCCACTCAAAGCTCTGAAAAGAAGAGCCGACCAAAACCCGCAGGCCAGAATAGCGAAACCAAGGTTGGCCAACACCCCCAGGGTGCAGAATACCAGGTATATCCGGCGGGCGTCGATCCGGTCGGTGATACTAGTGAGCAGCGGCACGGCCGCCGTGTAGCCGGCGAAATAGATGCCGTTGATCCAGCCGGCCTGGCCGTTTGATAATCCCCACAGCTTCAGGAAGTAAGGCAGCAGAGCCGGAAAAGCAAAAACCCCGAGCATGCCAAGCACTTCGGCGACGCACATGGCGGCAATCAGAATGAAGGCTTCGGGGCTTGATGTCTCAGGGTCCTGTCGTAAGTTGGGTGGCATTTCTTTGCTCTGAAAATATCATAGATTCTGCAGTTCGGCTAACCACGGTCAACCTGCCATAGTGCTTGAAAAAGTGTTACACATTCCTGGCTTGTATAGAAAAGTCATCTATTCATAAATATCAAAATCAGGACAATGTTTTTTTGCACATTCAGGACAGATGCCATGGCTAATATTGGCTTCAGTATGTTGGTGTATATACACATCAACCTGTTCCCAATAGCCTTTATCATCTCGAATTTTTTTACAATGGGAACATAATGGCAGAATACCTCTCAAGGTTTTAATTTCTTTTAAAGCCTTTTTTAATTTTTTAGTTGTTTTATCACGCTCTATTAGAGCCCTTTTCTTTTCAGTTATATTTATTGCAATCCACATGACAACAGGTTTTCTTTCTGATGAAAGTCGGAAAGGAAATACACGCCCCTCATACCACTGTGGACTGGAGGGTCCATCCATGGGATTAAGATTCATATTTATGGAAGTCAATTCATACTCAACTATTTGCAGAGAGTTAGAATCAATTGCTTTTTTTATTGTTAAGATGAATCGATCAGCAATTGCTGTAGGTAAAACATCATGTACTCTTTTCTTTTTAAGATAATCAACGCTGTCATAAAGGTTGCGTTCTATACCACCTAAAACTTCGATGTAAGTCCCTTCTTCATCAATAATAAACATTGGATCCGGCATTGTTTGAGCGATCGTTCCAAGCAGAATTGCTTCTTGCCCCACCTTACTATCCATATTTTCCCCTTTCATCTAAATTGCCTGTTGCGTTATCGCGCCATCCCCGGCAACTATCAATGACCATAAAATAATTGCCGGTATGTTTCTGATATCATATAATTTATTTCAACGCAAATTTTGCGTTTTTGATTAACCCAAAACGTCTCTTTTTCAACTTATTTAGATTTAGAGCGAATGTGATTGTTGACTATACCTATGAGATATGGCACGAGTTCAGGAAACCGGTTCCTTTTAGACTGCATTTTTTTCAAAGATCGACATAAATAGACAAGGAGTGCGTGATGCGTTGGAAACAGTTTTTTACCCCTGTTCAATCCATGAATTCTGAAGACGCCAAAGAATTTATGACCGGAAAAGCCCAGGATGAATTTACCCTTTTGGATGTTCGTCAACCCAGTGAGTACGAAAAGAATCATATCCCCGGTGCAAAATTGATTCCCATTGGTGAGCTTGATAAAAGATTGGACGAAATTGATCCGAGCAAACCGGTGTTGACCTACTGAGCTATCGGCGGACGAAGCCGGGTGGCTTCGCAAATGCTTGCCGGTAAAGGATTCGATCAGGTCATCAACATGTCCGGTGGTATTAAGGCTTGGGATGATCCCGTGGCTTTCGGATCGGAAGAACAGGGACTGGATCTTCTTACGGGCTACGAATCCGTTGAAGAGACACTTATCAATGCCTATTCTCTTGAGGCTGGTTTGCGTGACTTTTATCTTACCATGATCGATAAAGTGGCAGTCGATGAGGTTAAATCCCTATTTCGGAAGCTATCCGATATCGAAGTGCTCCATCAAAACCGCATATTAGAAGAATACATTCAGATCACCGGCAAAGAAATTAACCGGGACACTTTTGAATCGGCACGGGTGGAAAAGGCCGTGGAAGGGGGACTTACCACTGACGAGTATATCGGGTTATACAAACCGGATTGGAATGCTTCGTCGGATATTATCGGTCTTGCCATGTCCATCGAAGCCCAAGCGCTGGATCTCTATACCCGGGCTGCGAATCGCGCCAAAGATGAACGAAGTCAAAGGGTGCTGAAAAAAATCGCAGAGGAAGAGCGGGCACATTTGGAGCAACTGGCGAAATTGATGGACAGTTTGTAAAGTAAAGCAGTAATGGCAAAGCTCTCAGCTGTACGATAAAAAGGATTAAACCATGGCAAAACATCTGGTGCTTGTCGGCGGTGGTCATGCCCATATGGTGACCCTTGCCAATATTGATGCTTTTGTGGGGAAAGGCCATCGGGTAACGGTCATCGGTCCCTCCGAGCACCATTATTATTCCGGAATGGGACCCGGTATGCTGGGAGGGACCTATTCTCCACCCGATATCCGGTTTGCCACTAAACATGTGGTAGAAAAACAGGGTGGTGTTTTTGTGCTGGGGAAAGCTGTTCGTGTCAGACTCGATGAAAAACAAATTGAATTGAAATCCGGGGCAACCGTTTCCTATGATGTGGTTTCCTTCAATGCGGGCAGCTACGTGCCGCGGTTGAACCTTTCGGAAGATACCGAGAATATTTACTCGGTCAAACCCATTGAAAGACTCATGGAAGCTCAAGCCAGAATCAAGGAACTGGCTTCACAAAAACCCATCACTATCGGGATTCTAGGTGGCGGACCTTCTTCCGCGGAGATTGCTGGAAATATCTGGCAGCTGACATCCGAGCATGGAGAAAATCAACCCCGTGTAAAAATCTTTGCCGGTAGTGGTCTGATGGCCAGATTCCCGGAGGGGGTAAGAGCTCGGGTTGAAAAATCCCTTAAAAGTCGGGGTGTAGAAATCCATACAAACGGCTACATTCAAACCATTGAATCCGATGGCATCATCCTGGAGTCCGGAGAGCGATACGATCTGGATTTTATATTTATAGCCATGGGCGTAAGGCCGAATGCCATATTTGAAAGATCCGGTATCCCTACGGGACCGGATGGGGGTATGTTGGTCAATTCCCACCTACAGAGTACCGCCTATCCGGAAATGTTTGGCGGCGGCGATTGCATTTATTTTAAGGACCAACCCCTTGATAAGGTGGGAGTATATGCCGTTCGTCAAAATCCAGTTTTATACAACAACCTGATGTCCGCGTTGGAGGGAGAACCGCTTCAGGTATTTAGCCCGGGTGGTGACTATCTGTTAATATTTAATATGGGCGGTGGAAAAGGGGTTTTGCGGAAAAAGTGGCTAACATTCGGCGGAAGACTCGCATTTATCATAAAGGATTATATCGACAGGAAATTCATGAAGAAGTTTCAAGCGATTGAGTGAAGAAGTTGGAGTGATATCCTTATATAATTTATTTCAACGCAAAGTAGAGGTTGATTTGCTGGTTTTTTACGGCGTTTCGCTTTCCCTAAATTCTAGAAGCAGCTCGATATGGCGTTTCTCTTCGGCAATAATTTCGTCCAGCTGTGCGAGCTTGTCTTTGTGTTGAATAAACGGTTGCAGCATCTCGTAAAAAAGAATGCCGTCTTCTTCAAATTCAATGAAAATGTCAATCAGATCGTTGATGCGGTCAATTTGAGAAAAATCGACATCTTTTAAGGAAAAACTCTGCGTGCCCAGTATGCTGTCTATAAATTCCCTGCCCATCTCCTGACCAAACGGACTCTTTGAAAGTGTTACAGCCTCCTTTTTCAATTCCAAAAACCATTTGGCATGCTTGACTTCTTCGTCCGCCATCCATACCAGCAAAGAGATAAGTGCCGGGTTTACAATTTTTTCAACGGCGTTGCGGTAAACGGCTTCCCCGTTTTTTTCTATGCGGATGGCCATATCGAGTATTTCTTCAGCTGCAAACAATTGAACCTCCCTCCTTTTTAAGGTTTTACCCTAATTGAGCGTAAACAAAATCGAGATAAAATAGCAGAATTCATATATCTTTTCTGATAGAGATATAGAAACAAGGATGAACTATTAAAATGTTCCTTAGAAATAAACAATTTATTATCGTTCTCGGTTTTGTTTACGCTCAATTAGGGTTAAAAGTAATAGGCTAACTCCAGTTGAATAAAACCGTCGTCTCTCAGGCTGTAGAAAAGATCGTCTTCAGGCAGGCCCAAAAAGGTCCGGGCTTCTATGGAAAGCAGCCAGTTGTCGCCGAAACGACGGCTGGCTTCAAGGCTTAGAGCACTGGAAGAGCCTTCAAAGTCCCGGCTGAATCCTGCCAGAAGCTCTGAGCTGGCAGCGTCGTTTAAGGTCAGGCGCAGGCCGAACATAACGTCGTTTTCAAAATAGGTAGTGGCCCTGCTGCCGCGTTCATCGTATGCTCCTTCTACCAGTAGGCCTAAATCCAGACTGGTTTCAGCGATTCCCACGAGTGTGTACTCAAAGCCTCCGGTGCCGGCGAAAAAATCCTCGCCCTGGCCGGTGCGGCAGATCGTTTCCAGCTTCCACAGCCACTGGCCCGCCACCAGCTGCAGGTCCAGGCCGGTCTGATTGATCTGTTCATAAAAAGGGATAAGAACCGGTTGGCCGGCACTGTCGAGGCCCGGAATCAGGGTGGGCTCGCGTCCGGTGCCGTTAAAATGATAGATGCCGAAATCCCAGTCGCCTATGGTGTGGCTGTACCTTGCAGCGAAATCTGTATGATGCTCTTCGTCACTGCTTTCATACCTGGCGTTGTCGGTATCCACCACCGTTGCAAGGCGCGGGCGGCCGTTGCGGCCCGGAAAAGTTCTCTCCCGGAAATAAGGCAGTACGAACAGGTCCAAAACACCCCAATCTCTGGGAATGGAAAAATGGACCATGGGCTGTCCCAGCTTTTCCTCACCGTCAGCCGCCTCCACCCCATCGGTCTGGTTGATGATGTCCACCAGGTGGACGAACTCCGTTGTCCCCCAGAAGACTTTACCGATGCCGACGCGCAGCTCCCACGCATCGGCCAGGTGCAGATAGTTCAGCTCGCGAATGTCGAAATGAGTACGCTCCGAATCAGCGCTGTCGAGTCTTGCAAAGGGTACAAAGGTGAAGCTGGAGCCGTTCTCCCATGCGTGATAATATTCCGACTGGACGGCAATCGATCCGTCCTTGCTCTCTTGCTCGGGGTCTAAGGGAGCTTGCGGGAAAAACCGGCCCTCGGCGGCCACATAGCCCGAAACTTCATGGGCTGAGACCCAAGATCCGAATGCCATACCCAGGGTCAGAGCCATTGCGGCCATAAATATAATTTTTATTCTCATTAAGTTAAAGTGCCTAATTCGAAGCATTATGTCATTTTGCTTTTCGGTCTCTCAGCGAAAAGCAAAATAAAGAAGATATCTCTGCGTTCTTTGCGGTGAAAGAGTATTTTTATTATCTTGCACGCTTGAGACTGTTCTTATTGAAGTCCCTAACCTTGAGTCCGACCTGAAACTTGTAGTTGGACCAGACCAGGTCCGTACTTTTGCCGTTTTGATGGTTGACCATGTACATCTGGTCCGCCCGCCAGTATTTGTCCAGATACTGTTGATACTTTTTTGCAGTGAGAGTCTTTAAAAGCGAGTTCTTACGGTCGTAATACTCGACTTTCCACTGGCGGTATTCACTCTTGTCGATCCAGGACACCTGCCGGGTGTAGCCCGAATTTTTTTTGTCGCCCGGGTAACGTTCCACCACGAAACATTCCCGGTTGTCGTAAATATCATCGCGGATCCATTTGTAGGTGTATTTCTCCACTTCCTGACTGGAGATGTCCTCATAGGCGAACTCGCTGCCCATGAAGGAGCCCGACTTGTTGCGGGAGCTGATCCTTTTGACCCGTTTTAATGCCGGCAGGTAGAGCCACTGATCATCGTCGCCCTGCTTGTGGCTGAAGGTCAGAAAAGCCGTGCCTTTAACGTCTTTGGGGTTGTCGAAAATGGTCAGGCCTTTATCGCCGTCGTCTGCTACTTCCAGGGTGCGGACGCGAATATTGCGAACGCTTTTCTGCCCGTGTTTATTTTTGAGGATCATGAGCAGATCGGCGGTAAAGTCTATAAAACCTGCATCGCGTAGGTCTGCTTCCCGGGCGATGGCAAGACCTTTTTCTTCAGGAGTCGCTGCTGCTGCCAACGGAAACAGGAGCGAAAACAGAATCATGCCGGTCAATAGTTGTTGCGTCCGTCTCTTTATCGAGTAGTTCATATTTTTTTCCCTCAACTTTCATAAGTAAGGTGGGCAGGAACAGAAAGTCCAAAATTAATGCCAGTGAAATGGTTAGAGCCGACAGCAGTCCCATGTCGGCATTCATGTTATAGCCGGAAAGGGCGAGAACCATAAAACCGGCCACCAGGGCCAGGGTTGTAATCCACATGGCCGTGCCCACGGTATTAAAAGCATAGCGGACAGCCCCAGCCGGATTCAGATCGTGTTCGCGCCGGGCGCGAATATACTTGCTCATAAAGTGTACGGTATCATCCACAACAATGCCGAGGGTCATGGCCGCTATGACAGACAGGCCCAGCCCGACCTGTCCCACCGTCAGGCCCCATATTCCATAGGCCATAAAGGCCGGGGCCAGGTTGGGGATCAGGCTGAGAATACCTAACTTAAAACTGCGCAGCGCCAATGTCAGGATGGCTGAAATCAACACCAGGGCTACAAAGGATGCTCCCAGCATGCTGTTAATATTGCGTTGGGACAAATGGGCCCAGATAACCGACAGGCCGGAGCCATAGGTGAACATGCTCTCGGGTGCATTGGCCTGCAGCCAGGCACGTGCTTTTTCGTCCGTAGCACGCAGTTCTGTGGTGCTTGTATCTTTTAAGGTTACAATCATGCGGGTCGCCGATTTGTCGACGTTGATCTGGTTGTTTAGATCAAGGCCAAAGGGGAGCGACATCTCATACAGAAGCAGATACTGCGCTGCCAGATTACGCTCTTTGGGGATCCGATAATAGGATTCATCGTCCGCATGCATGTTTTTGTTAAGACGCTTCATGGTGTCGGTGATCGTATTTACGTTGACAACTTTAGACTGCTGTCGATACCAGCCGGCAAACTTATCCACTGTTGTCAAAAAATCGGGGTTGTTGATACCGCCGGTCTCGCCGGATTCCAAAGAATATTCGATGATGTGAAACCCTGTCAGGTTTTCCTCGGTAAAATCGGAGGCCCGGCGGATGTCGTAACTTTTATCAAAGTATTTGATCCAGTTGTCGTTGAGTTCAATTCGCAGCATCCCGGCGGTCAGAGCTACGATAACAATCAAAGATCCCCAGAATATCACTTTGCGCCGGTTGATCACGAAACTGGCCAGCCGGTCGCAGCCGGCACAAACAGCCTCGTCCGGCTTTGGTTTTACCCTTACGGGAATGACAGCCATAAAAGCCGGGAGGAATAAAACCGAGTATACGAATGCCGCCGTAACCCCCATAGCCACGATATTTCCCAGGTCACGGAAAGGGGGAGCGTCGGAGAAGTTCATGGTCAGAAAGCCGATGACGGTAGTAATGCTGGTTAAAAATACCGGCTGGAGGTTGATCCGTACAGACTCCGCGATGGCCTCATGTTTCGAATTGCCTTGACGCATCTGCTGGAATATCGTTGCCAGGACATGCACACTGTCGGCTACGGCCAGGGTGAGGATAATTGTGGGAGCGCTGGAAGATGCCGCGGTTATCATAATGCCCAACCAACCGGCCATCCCCATCCCGGTAACCATAGAAATCAGAATAATGATGAGCGTAGCAAAAGTTCCGGCAAAAGAACGCAGGGAAAGCCCGACGATGACGACCAGGGTAAGCAGCATCAACGGAACCAGGGTGCTCATGTCTTTCAGGCCGGCCTCGCCAAAAGCATTGTCCATCATGACCCCGCCGGTAAGGTACAGCTTGATGCCGGGATGCTTCTTGCGGAAATCGTCTGCCATTTTGCGGGCAAACGCGGCTACTTTTGGTGTTTCATTTAAAGATTTACCAGGCGCGAGAATGATGACGCTAACACCGGTAACATGCCCGGCAGGCGAGAGTATTCTGTTCACTAACAGAGGCTCGGAAAGAGCGATGCGTTTAATTCGCAGCAGATCATCATCTGCCAGGTTGCCGGCGCCCTGTACCAGATCTTCGACGATCAGGTCGTCTTCTTCCGCCCGGGTATGCTGAAAATTAGTGATAGAATTCACCCGGCTGGAATAGGGTATTTGCCATGCAAGTTCGGTCAACTCCTCGACCGCTGCAAGGGTTTCGCGTGTGAAAACATCGCTGTTCTTGGGAGCAATGGCGAAGAGAACGTTGTTGGTTTTATTGTAAGTGTTTTCCAGAGCCTCCAGGGCCTGCAGCTGAGGGTTTTTTCCGCTGAAAAAAACACGCGTATCATTATTGAACGCCAAATGCCGTATTCCGCCGGCTGCAGCCGCCACAATCAGAACGGTAGCGACAATGATCCACCAGCGCTGCTTAATCACCATCGATCCGAACATTTTCTCAAGTTTGTCCATCTCTATTTACTCCTATCATTTATTGTAAGCGTTTACAGGTTCAGAGTTCCCAGTTCAGGGTTAAGCGCTTCGCGCTTTTTTCTTTAACCATTGATTTGTTGGGTTAATACCATGGATGGATAAACCTCTGAACTTCTGAACCTCTGAACGCTGAACCTCTGAACGGTTACCATTTATTTAAGACGTAGTCTTTTAAAAAAGGATACACAATATTGCAATAATTTTATATCTGAATTTTTCCTAATAAATAGCCATGAAATTTTTCATGAGATATCAGGAAAAGGCTTTTGGGCCTCAATATAAGCCGAAACAATATAGTCCCCGGCATTATGCCCCGGAGCCCACATGCTAATGAGGTCCCTGCTTTCATCCTTGGGTTCGATTTTGATGTTCTCAAAAC
>JABMQM010000144.1 GCA_013203195.1 Desulfobacteraceae bacterium
ACCCATGATTCTGTTTTTGGCTATTTCGCGATCAAGAATAATTTCTATAACAATATCAAGGGCCATATTAGCTTCCTTGAGGGATTCATCCAGCTTTATCGCCTGGTTCTTGTTTCTCGGAAACCCGTCAATAAGCCAGGCGCTTTTACAGTCATCCTGTTGCAGGCGGTCGAGTATCATGGGGATCGTGATTTCATCAGGTACCAGGTCGCCCCGGTCAATATACTCCTTGGCCTTTTGGCCTAATTCGGTCCCTTTTGAAATGTTTTCGCGAAAGATAGCGCCGGATTCTATGTGGGGCGTGTTGTATTTGTCTTTTAAAATGGCTCCCTGGGTACCTTTCCCACTGCCGTTCGGTCCAAAAAATAAAATGTTCATACAATTCTCCTTTCTTTAATTAATATACGAATCTTGATTTTCACAGCTTTAAATAACATCGGCTTTACTATATAAATATGAATATCTTGTCAAGGGTTGACTTGCAAAATTGAAACCGTTCACAGGTTCAGAGGTTCAGGGTTCAGGGTTCAATGAATAAAGACAACCCTGAACGGTGACGCTGAACCTGTGAACGCCTCGAAAGATAACCCTGAACGGTGAATGCCTAAACATTAGGTTTGACATTTTTCTGCTGTTTTAAAAAATTCTTGACCAGCTTTAAAGCTTCCGGTTTGCTACCAATTGTATTTGACAGCCTGGCTTCTTCCGCCAGGTTAAGAATTTTTTTAAAAAATGGGGAAGGGGTCAGTCCGAACTCTTCAATAAGGTCATGGCCTGTTATCAGTGGCTGAGTTTTACTTTTGGGGCTGAATTCTGCAAAATATTCATCGATCATGCCTTTTACAAAGGTGATGAACGCTTTATTTTCTGCATTTACTATATCTTGTTTTCCCTTAATATCGGCGATGGTATGCAACAGCAGGTAAGGGGTGTTATCTTTGCATTTCATAAAAAAGCGGGTTAAGCCTTTGGGAGTGAATGTTTTGTTCTGTTGAGCAGAGAAAAGAGACAGCGGCCGGATATGATTGCGGATGATAAAATCGATGAAATTTCTTTCCCGGGTTGCAAACTTTAACCTTTTGCTGATGGATTTTGCCATGTCGGCACCTTTACGGGCATGTCCGTAGAAACGGGCATCCCCGCTGTGGTCTAAGCTTTTGGCCGCAGGTTTGCCGATGTCGTGCAGCAGGATTGCACATTTGAGGAACATTGCTTTTTGCCTGTCAATACCTGCTATGCCCCGGTGTAAACCAGCGGGCAAAAAATTGTCCGGATTGCCGAGCAGCTCTTCAAGGTGGCCGTAAGCTTTGATTGAATGCTCGAAGACATCATAGCAATGATGTCTGTTTTGAAAACATTCCTTAAGTTTGCCGAGTTCAGGAAAAATGGAGGTCAGAAGCCCGGTCTCGGCCATTTGAGAAAGATAATAATGCGATTTATGGGTTTCAAACATTTTGAAAAGCTCGAGGCGGATTCGTTCTCCGGCCGCTTCCTGAATTATCGTCGCTTCCCTGGCAATGGCTGAAGCGGTTTGGGGTTCGATATCAAAACCCAGACAGGCACCCATCCGAAAAGCTCTTAACAGGCGGATCGGGTCTTTTTTAAAAACTTGCTTTGAGACCATTCTAACTTTTTTTTCCTCAAGATCCTGAAGACTGCCGAGAACGTCGATTATTGCTCCTGTGGAAAGGTCATAAGCCATAGCGTTGATGGTGAAGTCCCTCTGATTGAGGTCATCTTCAATCGTGAGGCCGTTGACAGGGGATATATCAACGATAGTATTTTCGGTAACCACCCGGATGATCATCTGTCCGGGTTTTCCCATTTCAACAAGATGGCCGTTTGTCTTGAGGGCCACATGGTTTGCAAATTTTTCCGGGTTGCCCAAAACAGCAATATCATAATCAGCGGGAGTTCTGCCAAGAAGGAGATCTCTGATCGAACCGCCAACAATGTAGGCCCCTTTGGTTTTAGGAAAAATATTTGAATCGAATTGAATCATAGGTTAATAAAGTGTATATAGTTAAGGAGTCGCGGAGTTTTCGCTGTAAAGCCGCTCCATGGATACTTGTTAACTTGACGTTACAAGACAGCATGCTTAATATCAAGATTTTTAGGTCAAAGTAATTGTTTAGCGCTTTAAATTATGTAAAATCACAACTTAACACCTAAAACTTAACACCTAAAACGTCATGAATTAAAATATTTAATAATTCATCGAATGATATAATCCAATAATATGGGAGCAACAACGACAAATATTATAAAAATAGCCGTTACAGGCCGTGCCGGGTCCGGTAAAACTTCTGTTTGTAGCCCGTTAAAAGAATGCGGTTTAAATGTAATTAGTTC
>JABMQM010000015.1 GCA_013203195.1 Desulfobacteraceae bacterium
ACTTTTGCATGTAATAATCTTAGTGTCTTAGTGCCTTGGTGGCAAAATACTTGAACCCCTGAACGGTTACCGTGATTTTATCAATAAAAATAAAAAAAGGATAGCAACAATTCCAGGGCGCCGGAAAGATTTTGTATTTGACACCTATTTTTCAATTTGATAAAAATATTAACATGTTGTCAATTTCTTTGGAAACTTCTCAATAAGTTAGGGTTTAGAACATCGTCGGGCTTCAGAATTTTTCAAAAAAAGGCGCTATCAACTACGCTTTTTATTAGTACTAAAGCGGCGCAGCCGCGTTATATAGAATCGCGCAGCGATTGTATTGGAGTATTGCATTTTGGCTATAGTAATCAAACAAAAAGACTCTGATCCGGGAGCAAGGCTTGAGCCTGATGCCGGGAAGCATGGTCATATCATGCGCCGCTTCGGGAAAAGGATCACGCCCGGGGAGATAACTTTTTTTATTTCCCAACTTGCATTGATGCTTGAGATCGGTACATCCTTGACCAATGCGCTGCAAGCTGCGGCGGATCAAACCAAAAACCCGACTTTTGAGGCGGCGATCCGATCCATGAAGCTTGATCTTGAGGAAGGCCGCCAGCTTTCAGATGCCATGAGCAGGCATCCTCAAATATTCAAAAGTGTTTTTGTCAGCATGGTCAAAGCCGGGGAAACCGGCGGTTATTTAAAAGGAATCCTGGAGCGCACGGTGGAGATGCAGGAAAAGCGTCAGGCGCTTATCACCCAGGTCCGGACTACCCTGACATACCCTGTGGTATTGTGTGTTTTGTCAACAGTGGTAATCATTTTTGTCCTGGCCGGCATCCTGCCCAAATTTGCCGTCCTTTTTGAAGGCAAGGAGCATGTTTTACCTTTCAGTACCCGATTTCTGATGGCCCTGAGCGCTTCGCTTAAGCTATACTGGTGGGTGTATCTTGTCTCTATCGCCGGGCTGATATTGGCTTTAAAATTTTGGAAAGATAGTGAGCACGGCCAGGCCCTGATTGACCGCTTTCTTGTGGGCGCACCGTTGCTTTCCAGGATATCGAATAAAATATATACCGCTCAATTTCTGAGAACATTAGGCAATTTGATGGAAAGTCAGGTGCCTCTTATCGAAGCGCTGAAAGTGACCCAAGACACTTTTAGTAACCGGCATTTTAAGCTTTTTATAGCCAAGGTTATGTCCCACGTGAAGCAGGGCGGCAGGTTCTCGCAGCCGTTTGCCGACAATCCTTATGTCATGGAATCGGTCAAACAGATGGTAGCCACCGGAGAAGAAGTCGGCAGCCTGCCAAAAGTCATGTTGCGGCTGGCTGTGTTTTATGATAATGAAATAGAACAGGAGTTAAAAAAGATCGCTTCCATGATTGAGCCTGTGGCGCTGATAGTTATGGGAATAGTAGTGGGACTGATCGTTTCGTCCGTAATTCTTCCAATTTTTAAGTTATCACATACGATACATTAAGGTTTTAGTAGCCGGGAATATAAAGGCTAATGTTTTCAGTTTTCCGGCCGATAAATGTTTAATATGGCGATAAAGCTAAAGGAGGAAACTAAGTTATGATTACCAATTTTAAGAATCAGTCGGGATTTACCTTGATTGAAATGCTGATAGTCATTGTTGTGCTGGGGATCCTGGCCATGATAATTATTCCCCAGATTACAGTCTCCACCGAAGACGCCAAGGTAAGTACGCTCCAGACCAACCTGAGCGGCATGCGCAGCGCCGTCGAAACCTACTACGCCCAGCATGATAGCACTTATCCCGGCAGGAAAAAAACAGCCATTTTAGATGTAGGGGTTGATACCATCGCCGGTGATGCAGTGGCTGCATTTACCACCCAACTTACGCAATATACTACTGCGGCCGGAACTGTTGCAACTTCCAAGGACGCAACGTTTAAATACGGTCCCTATATCAAGGGCTCGGCATTGCCTAAAAATCCTTTTACCGCTACTAACGACGTGACCCTTGATATCACCACAACCAATATTACGACTCGGGTGGCGGACACCGGAACCAAAGCCTGGAAATTCTACGCTGAAACCGGTGTTTTGATCGCCAATGATACTGCGGCTCATGCTCTTTACTAAACACCGATTTCCACGGGCACTTTAACCGGACAATCTTTTTCTTTAAATCATCCGAAAGATATTGTTTCAAATATCGTTCCAGCATGCAGACTATTTAAGCCCTTATTCCGAATTAGTCGAGACTTTTTCGGATTTTATAACGAAAAAGGTTGTGCCCAGCCTGTCCCGCCTTGCGGGGGTCAGAGTTCTCCGGCTCTGCCTTGGAGTTTTGTGCCTAAAATCACAAATTCCAAGCACCAAAAA
>JABMQM010000145.1 GCA_013203195.1 Desulfobacteraceae bacterium
AAGAAGATAGTCTCTGATGCCGTTGTATCAGATCAAAAAAAGACAGGCTCGGGCATACTTTTATATAAGATCAAAATTAACGGCGATGAACGTATCTTTGAAAACAAAGAGCACGTCAAGCTCGTAAAAGGTGACAATTTTGAAATTGTTGACGTAATCTCAGATATTGGCAATCCTTCTGAATTGATTGTTAATCTTAAGGGGTATGTGGGAGACCCTGACAATAACACCGGTGAGGATCGTGGATATGTCATCAATACAGGCCGAGATTTGTGGAAAAGCTATTCTTTGGGGAAAAGAGGGAAGTATTATCAAATGATCGTTGAAAATAATGGTGATATCATCGGAAAACTATTCTTTGATCTTGAAGACCCGGTTCTGAAATACGTCGTTATAGGGACGGAAAACGGCGAGTTGCGCGGTTTGACTCCCGGTGACACGGCTTTGGTAGATGCCGATACGCCTTTGAAGCTGTTTGATATAAGTACTAATGTTGTTCGGAATGCGGGCGTAAAGGCCTTTATCGCCGGTTCCGATTCTGTTAGGCGGCCTGTAGATATTGGCAAGCCTATGGCGATAAACAACATAGCAAACAGCGATGCAGACAAAGCATCATGTAGTTATCGCCTGGAAATTGAGCGTGATAAGATATTCCTCGGTTCAGTTACTTTAAATTGTTCGCGGGAGACGCATAATGAAAAATACATCCAAAGACTTTTCCATCATTGACAAAGAGTTGACGGTTGACGGTACTATCTCCAGCAAAGGTAAGCTGGTGATAAAAGGGGTTGTCAAGGGGACGCTTATCGGGGAAACCGTAATTATTGCCGAGGAAGGGAAGGTCTTTGCAGATACCAAAGCTTCCAGTATGACCATTGGCGGTACGTTTGAGGGAGAGATCAGGGCTTCAAAGGAATTGATTATCCTTTCTACCGGAAACTGTTCGGGTAAAGTAGTCTGTAAAGATTTTGTCGTGGAAGCCGGGGGGGTTTTAAACGCTGAGGTAAATTGCATTACATCCCAGGATTCTCAATCTCAGCGGGAGTTATTGGCGGTAAAAAAATAAATGCCTGAATCTTACACAGACAATCTCGCAATATTCAGGGAATTAGTCTCCTGGTTGTAAAATATTTATTTTTTTGCAGCAAAATTTTTTTTCATTGCCGTTAAGACACCAAGACAATCACGAGTGAACAGTCATCAGTGAGAAGTTATCAGTAAGGCAAAACTGACTACTGATAACCGACAACTGATCACTGATATTTGTGTCTTTGTGCCTTGGTGGTTTTTTTTTGGTTGCCCGTTTTCGGGGCTTGTAAGGGCATGATACGGGAGTGTATCTAATATGAAAAAGTCGATTACGGCCTTCTTTGGGTTTGCTTTGATTTTGCTGGCAGCGTTATTTGGTAGTTACGCTCAGGTCGAAGCTAAAAAAGAAGGTGCACAGCCTGAGTCCCGCCCCGTACTGCAAGAATTCGATATTGCCCTGGTTCTAGATAATTCCGGCAGCATGCAAAAAAATGACCCGCAATTCCTAACCCGGGAGGTCGTTACGAATTTTATGGTTGGATTCGGGAAAAATTCTCGTATCGCCATGATTATTTTTGACCAAGAGGCCAAGCTGGTGCAACCGCTTACAGACCTGACAGGCCTGATGGCCAGGGCCAATTTTTTGAAAAGCCTCGAGCAAGTAAACTACAAAGGGCTGTTCACTGATAGCCCGGCGGCAATCGAAAGGGCTGTTTATGAGCTTAAGCTAAACGGCCGAAGCAATGCTCGCAAACTGATCATTTTGCTGACCGACGGTATTGTAGACACCGGGGACAAAGTTCAGGACCTTGAGAAGACCAAATGGCTGAAGGAAGATCTGACCCAGGAGTGCAGGAATGCGGGAATTAAAATTTTCGGTATCGCCTTTACGGAAAAGGCGGATTTCAATCTGATGCAGACACTGGCTTTCAAAACCGAGGGCGAATATTTTCGGGCGTACACGGCTGAGGATATCCAGAAAGTTTTTGATAAAATCAGCAGGCTGCCGTCCGGACAGGAGCTCGCGGACAAGGGCATTATGCAGCCATCGCCCGCAGGCAATGCAACAACGGCACCGGCATCCCCCCCCGCCAAATCTAAGGCACCACCTTTGGACCCAGAGCCTGCTGTTGCGGCAAAAAAAACACCGGCGCAGTTTAAAAGGCCTGGTTCTTTTGTGCTTATTCTATTAATCGGCATCTTCGTTCTGCTGGCAGCCATTGCCATGATCATGGCCTTAAACAGGAAAACCAAAACGTTCGCTCCGGGGGTTGCCGGCCGGTCTCGCAGAGCCCGGTACGCTCCTCCCATGCCCCGGGCTGAACTCATCGATGTCAAAAATATTACCAGTCAAAAAACTCTGGAGTTGAGGGAGAGCCTCATAAAGATCGGCCGGGACACAAATAATTATGTTGCCATCCCCGAGGAGACCGTTTCGAGTCTGCATGCTACCATTGAATATCAGGATGGTTTTTTTTACCTGGAAGATCAGAGGAGTAAAAACAAAACCTACATCAACGGCAAAGAAATCGCACCGTATGCATCTATAAAACTCAAAAGCGGTGATGTTATCACAATCAATGTATATAAATTCATCTTCATTCTTCCGGATCTTATTCCAGCCGGTGAAACCGTGGTAGATTTCAGCGGTAAAACTGAAACTCAGGTCCAAGCGGCCACCATTGTCCGTGGACAGGTTATATCAACCCTGGATGCTTCCGGCATGCCTCAGGCCATGTTGATCGATGTTAAAAACATCACCGGCAAAAAGACCCTGATTTTGAATAAAAGTGTCATTCAAATCGGCCGCGGTGTGCACAATGATGTTGCCATAGATCAGCATTCCGTATCTGGTTCGCATGCTGCCATTCAATACAAAAAAGGTTCTTTTTACCTGGAAGACCAGCGGAGTAAAAATAAAACACGGTTAAACGGGGAAGAGCTCGCGCCGCACACGCCGACAAAACTCAAAAGCGGTGATGAAATCGTGATCGATATTCATAAATTCATATTCCTTTTAGAACAACAAACGCCCTCCGGTGATACGGACGAAAACTGGTAAGTAGCACCCTAATTGTGCCAAAAAATCCAGCATAATTGTCAAATATTCACCATAATAATCACATCCAGACGATTTGTATATTTCATCTATCTATTTGAAATATATTGATATCCTCTTTTTTCACATCCGCTTGGCCAAATTTGCATGGTTTTTGCATTTATTTCGACAGGATTAACAAAATCTTCAGGATTTACTTATAATTTTGGAAAAGCCGTTAGAGGTGAACTTATGGATAAAGATCAATCCGCCGAGATAGAGCATTTAAAGCAAGATTTTTATAAATTAGAGCAGGAAAGCAATAAGGAAAAAGAGTGCCTTTTAAAAATTATTAATTCGTTTGGTATGGTGATGGCAACCCATGAGGAATTTGCAGAAGAGTTTCAAGCCATCAAAAAAAGTGTGAACACTGACAAAGCTTTACCAGTGGATCTGATTGAGAAGGAAATTGGCAAGCTTAGAAGCAAGGTTTTTACAATAGAGACCTCCAGAGGATTTGATGAAGAAGGCATAGTGCAGCTGGATGGATTAAAGGAGAGCCTGCTGGGGGTATGCAGAATTGTAAAAAGAATTACAGTTGCTCTTCTTGATGATTTTTATCCGCTGAGCAGTGAGTTGAAAGCAACTGCCGACTCGATTCAAATAGACTGCCATGCCGATATAACCCAGGCTGAACTGGAGGATGCCACGGTTGACTTTTTGAGTTTTATTAAAAATCTGAAGGTCAAGATCGCGGAAGACTTCAGGTATATAAACAATACGTTACTTGCACTTTTAGATCATGTCAAAAAACTGGAAAAGGATTTGACGAGCGAATTTGATGAAGATGTCAGGCAAAAAGAGATTGAGCAGTTTGAGATAACGATCCACGATAAAGTAGGATCAATAGTCGACTCTTTTAATATACATGCAACCATTGAGGAGATAAAGAGCGCTGTTGTTGAAAAACTGGCGAAAATAAAAAATCTTATTTCGCAAAGAAAAAAGAAAGAAATGCAAAGGATTCGAAAATCCAAGAAAAATATTAATAGACTTAGAAAAAGGATCGTCGTGGCGGAACGGGAAGCCGGCGCAATGACCCAAAAGGCCAAATATTTTCAAACGGCGGCTACAATAGACGGCCTCACCGGTCTTTACAACCGTAATACTTTTGATTTGAGGGTAAAGAGTGCTCTAAAAACTTTCGATGAAGGCGGCAAACTATTTTCAATAGTGCTTTTTGATGTAGATGATTTTAAAAATATCAATGACACCTTTGGGCATCTGTCAGGAGATAAAGTTTTGCAAAAAATAGCTCAGTGTCTGCAAACAACCTTTCGCAAAAATGATTGCATCGCAAGATTTGGAGGCGATGAGTTCGCTGTTGTCGTTGAAGGACTGGGTGAAGAAATGGCCCGGGAAAGAATCATGAAATTTGAAGAAAATTTCAGAAAAAAACGTTTTTATTCCCGTAGTAGCGGAGATATCAAAGTGGCTGTAAGCGCCGGCTTTGCACAGGCCGTAGCCGGCGAAGGTCCTGAGGACATTCTGCGCCGAGCCGATATGGATATGTATGCTTTGAAGAAAAAGAAACACTAAGCTCTCCGCCGATTCAGCCCATCCAAAACATCTATACGGAATTTGCCAAAAAGAATTTAAAATAGTTTGGCAAGAAATTGCGGTTAAGTTTTTTCCATAATTACCGATATAATATCAAGCGTCTCAACAGCGAGAAGCGGGACTGCGGGTGTTGCGACGTATTACACGGAAGGAGAAGACAACAAATGGAAATATCTCTTGACTTTGTGAGGCTTCAGGGCCTGGTTCAATTTGTTTTTATATCCGGAATACTGATTTTGAAGCTGATGATACCTAACCCTAATAAGGTAAAGTCAGAATAAAGTGACTGATAATAGGGCGTTAGATGTGTTTTTGAAAGGGCTTGTAGATATTTGGCGGCATTAAGCCGCCGCCCCCACGATTTTGCTAAAAACCGGGCAAATTCAGAGAATGCCAAAACAGATAGACTGCCATAAATGCCGGCATTACTATGTCACCTGGGACAAAAACTTTCCTCATGGCTGCAGGGCCATGGGTTTTAAATCCAAACAACTGCCTTCCATCGATGTCCGAGTCAGTTCTTATCGTGATTGCCTGTTAACTAAACCTAAGAGAAAAAAAATAAGGAAAAATAAGACAACTTTATTGCTATCGAAATTTATTTTAAAGAACAGTTTATGCAGGTTTTAGGTATCAGTTAAACGGTAGCCCCGCAACAGCCGTCAGGAGCACCAAGGTGTGTATAATGATAAGGATGACAAGCGGGCACAAAATCCAGAGGCGGGCCGTCATCGCTTGATCGTAAGGGTTTGAATCCTCATCGTTGCCGGGATTGATCGGTTTATAAAGACGCTTTTGAAAAAAAACAGCGACTGAGCCTGTGACTATGAACAGGCCGTTCCAGCCCAGCAGCCAGAAGGGATAAACGTTCCGAAAGGCCAGGGCCTTAACATCGAACAGATACACACACGTCAAAACGGCCCCCGCAGCTCCGAAGACCATAATTCCCAGTGCCGGCTTGAATTCTTTTAGACCGCCGGTCCAGGCCCAGTCACCCGTCGGTGCCTTTCTCAGGCCGGCAAGGGTAAAGATCCCCATAAGGGCGGCGGCAGAGTTCATGATCATATCCTGCCAGCCGTAATGTCGGTTCGGGATAATCCCTTGCATCATTTCATCAACAATACCCAGCAAAGCAGCGCATATAAAAACAAGGACAAATATGCCTTTATCCTTGTAATCAAGCGCAAGGACTTCAAATAGAAGCCACGTCATAATTATATATTCGGGGATGTGGATATATTTGTTAGGGTTGGATTCGATGGAAATAAAAACCCAAACGATGATGGCACAGGGAACTAATAGTGCCAGGGCTTTTATACCCTTTTTCAAGACCAGAACCGCGAGAAAATAAGCGATTCCCAGCAGAATAATTAATGCGATGGAAACTTTTCCGGCAATTTCGGACGAAAAGTGCTTTGCAATGGCATTATAGATCAAAATTACATGGGGAAGCACCAGGGTATAAACTGCCACTAATGCCCACAACAAGCTCCTTAGAAAAAAACTGTTTTTTTTGTGCTCCACTTGAGCGGTCATGAAAACATCTGATTTCATAAGGTATTATCTAAACGATAATTATATTTAAACTACTGCTAAATGCCGAGCATTGCTTTTTCCAGAATATAGCATACATTATTGATTGTTTTGTAAAAAATAAAAATTTCTTTTTTGTTTAATGCCCTTTATGATAAATGCGGGCTGGTTGCTTATCAGTGAAGCCTTATTATATTGTAAGAAAAAGAGCATACAATGGTATACAGGTGTTGATATGAAACCCAAATGGTCAAAAATTATTCTTTTATTGGCGATTGTCCTGCTGGCATACCTTTTCTATGCATTCGACCTGCAGCAATACCTTACCTTAACGCATTTGAAGTCCCAACAGCAAGCGTTTGAAAATTACTATGCTAATAATCAGGCGCTGACGATGGGCGGCTATATGGCCATGTATATTGCGG
>JABMQM010000016.1 GCA_013203195.1 Desulfobacteraceae bacterium
ATTCCGCCTCCAACGACGATCAAATCCCACTCTTCCGGCAAGGTCTCAAAATTCATGGATATCGTTTGCCCCGCATATTTCAGGCTGGTGTTATAAAATTCAGATGGAATTTGTTTCCTGCCCCCGACCCCTGAGCCCTGAGCCCTGACAACTTTCAATTGAGCTTTTTTCGCTCGATTGAGGTTTTATTGAAGGAGTTCATATGGAAATAGAAATTAAAATACCTCATGTTGGAGAATCGATACAGGAAGCGGTACTGGTAGAATGGTACAAACAGGACGGCGACCGGGTGCAAAAAGATGAACCGCTTTTTGTGATTGAAACCGACAAAGTCACCCTGGAAATCGTGGCCGAGGCCGATGGAGTTTTAAAAGTCCTGGTTCCGGCGGGAGCGACCATCGCTATTGGCGCAGTTGTAGGAGCCATAGTTGCCGAAGCCGCCGCCGCGGAGTTCGCCCCTCCGGCACCGCCTGAGGCTCCGGTAGAAGCGGTCCCTGAGGCAGCTCCGGAAGAACTGCCGCCTGTCCCGGCACCGGCTGCACCCGCCATGGAGGAAACGACGCCACCTCAAGTCCGGCCGATCCTCCCGCCTTCCGTACGGCGGATGGTTGCTGAAAAAAACTTGGATATAACCGCTGTAACCGGCACCGGGCCGGGCAACAGAATTACAAAAGGCGATGTACTGCTTTACCTTGAGCAGATGCAGGCCGCGGTTGTGCCGCAGCAGCCTTTGCCGTCGGTTTCTCGCGAACCATCGGTCTTTCGGCCTGAAATTTCTCCGGCAGCGATTTTGCCTAAAGGCGAAGAAATCACGCGCAAACCCATGAGCCCGATGCGGCGGCGCATTGCCTCCCGGCTCCTGGAGGCCCGGCGCAACACCGCCATGCTAACCACTTTTAACGAAATCGACATGAGCCGTACCATATCGATTCGTGCCCGGTTTAAGGAAGACTTTAAGAAAAAACACGGGGTATCTTTGGGGTTCATGTCTTTTTTTATCAAAGCCAGCGTGGAGGCCCTTAAGGAATTTCCGGAGATCAATGCCTATATCGAGGGCGATGAAATCGTTTACCACCACTATTATAATATCGGTATTGCCATTGGTACCAGCCGCGGCCTGGTGGTGCCGGTCATTCGAAAGGCCGAAAACTTAAGTTCCGCCCAGCTCGAGCAGGCCATTGTCGATTATGTGGAAAAAATCAAAACCAATCGCCTCGAACTGGCCGATATGGTGGACGGGACCTTTACCATTACCAACGGCGGTGTTTTTGGATCTCTGCTCAGCACGCCGATTTTGAATACTCCCCAAAGCGGCATTCTGGGGATGCACAAAATTGAAAAACGGCCCGTGGTTATCGATGACCAGGTGCAGGTCCGGCCCATGATGTATGTGGCCTTGAGCTATGACCACCGCATCGTGGACGGCCGGGAAGCGGTCACATTTCTGGTAAAGATCAAAGAGCACATTGAAAATCCGGAACGGATTATAATGGAGATATAGCTATGGCAAAAAAAGAATTGTTCGATCTTGTCGTTATCGGTAGCGGCCCCGGGGGCTATGTGGCCGCCGTCCGTGCCGCCCAGTTAGGTTTAAAAACAGCCTGTGTTGAAAAGGAACCACGCTTGGGGGGCGTCTGCCTGAATGTGGGCTGCATCCCCAGCAAAGCCCTGCTGGATTCGAGCGAATACTTCCACCTGGCAAAGGATCATTTTGCCGACCACGGTATCAAGATCGGAAAGCTAAGCCTGGATCTTGCCGCCATGATGGCCCGCAAGGAAGAGGTTGTGGCCGAACTCACCGAGAACGTACGTAAGCTTCTGGAAGGCAACAGCATCAGTATCTTCCACGGTACCGCCCGCCTGGCCGGAGCAGATCGCATCGAGGTGAAGCAGAAAACCGGTTCCGCCGGCAAGAAAAAAGGCCGGATCATTGAAGCCAAGGCCATCATCCTGGCTACCGGCAGTATACCGGTGCAGGTTCCGGGTCTCGAGTTCGACGGCCGACGGATTGTCACTTCAACCGAAGCCCTGGCGTTCGATGCGGTACCCAAGCATCTGGGCGTTGTGGGCGGGGGATACATCGGCCTGGAACTGGGAGCGGTCTGGCTGCGACTGGGGTCCAAGGTGACTGTGGTGGAAATGTTGCCACAAATCGCCGCTACCATGGACGGCCAGGTGGCCCGGACTTTGGACCGGATTCTCAGGAAGCAGGGGCTGGACATTCGCCTGAAAACCAGAGTTTCAGGCGCCAAAATTTCCAGGAACAAGGTCAGCGTGATCTTGGAGACCAACGGCCGGGAAGAAATCATGTCCTGTGATCGTCTGCTGGTGGCGGTCGGGCGGCGGCCGCTGACACAGAATCTGGGCCTTGAAGAAGCAGGCGTAGAAACTGACGCCCGCACCGGTCATGTCCTTGTGGATGAAGCCTACCGGACAAGTATTCCTACCCTTTATGCCATTGGAGACCTCATAGCGGGGCCCATGCTGGCTCATAAAGCTTCGGCCGAAGGCATTGCCGTGGCCGAATGCATCGCCGGACTCCCCGGAGAAGTCAATTATGACGCCATTCCGGCGGTGGTTTATACCTGGCCGGAGGTTGCCTCTGTAGGACTCACAGAGGAGCAGGTCAAGGAGCGCAACATCCCTTACTGTGTCGGCACGTATCCTTTCTCCGGTGCCGGCCGCGCCCGCTGTATGGGTGAAAAAGACGGTTTTGTCAAACTTATCGCCCATTCCAAAACAGATCGGATTATAGGTGTGCACATCATCGGGCCGCGTGCGGCCGACATGATTGCCGAATGTGTGCTGGCCATGGAGTTTGGTGCAAGTTCCGAAGACATTGCCCGTACGGTGCACGGCCACCCGACCTTTGCCGAAGCCCTGCAGGAAGCGGCCATGGCCGTACGCAAGTGCTCCATCTATGCATCCTAAGGTGGGCCACGATTCTTTACATCTTGCCGAATATAGCTTCTACGACCGCCCTTTCAACTTCAGAGCTTGGCGTCCAGGTGTATTGATCGTGATAACGTTTCATAGCAAAACGGTCTTTGGCATTTATAACATTGGGAGAATCGAGATCTGCAGTCGAGGTTTGCAGCATTTGAAACCCAAGCTTCATCTCTTTTTCCAACTCCCCGGCATCAATACGACCGGATGGATCGAAAGAAAGGATGGAATATTGAATAGAAACTATTTCTACAGGTTTTCGATTGACAAATTCCAGAGTTGCCAGGGCATATCGCACCCTTTTGCCGGCATATTCTTGAAAGCGCACTTCGGGGTCAGCCCCGAGCAGTCGTTCGTACCGTGTCAGAGGAATACGCTTTAGCGCCTCATTTTCATCAACAAAAAATACTCTTATACCAGTGCCCATAAATACATTTGATCACTAAGTTTTTAGCGCGGGAAGCATAATTTTTTCAAGTTGCCTGCGTTGCATTTCAAAGGCCTCTTCATCTTTTACCTTATCGAACTTGATCATTTTCCCAAAACGAAGCAACACTTTTGAAAAGGGTTTTGGAAGCAGAAATTTATCCCAGCTGTTGAAATGCCATCCATTTTCAGCATAAACACAAAAAGGAACAATTGCGGCATCGGCAGCATGTGCTAAACGGATTGCACCAGGCTTGACTTTGCCTAAAGGTCCCAGTGGGCCGTCAACAATGTGCGTTGCAAGTTTTGTCTTTTTTAAGTTGGCAATCATGTTTTTTAAAGCTTCCTTCCCACCTCTTGAAGAAGAGCCGCGAATCGGATGCCAGCCGCCCCGTTTAGCAATACCGGCTACAATTTCTCCATCTTTGCTTTGGCTGATCATGATGCTGGGGTTGAATTTTTTGTAATTTGTGAAATGGCGAATAGCACTAAAAAATTGTTGGTGCCAAACGCAAATCAACACAGTACCCCCATTTTTTAGATAATCCATCCATTCGTTTTCGTTTTCAATCTTTATACGCAATGTCCACAAATAGGCTCGAGCAAATCGATAAAGGAAAGATATGAATAGATCTGACCTAAGGAAACGGTTTAATTTTATTCGCAAGAGTGTACACCCTTTGTTTTTCTGAAATCTTCAAATGATATTTGGCAGATGAATTTAGGGATAGCATGGGGGAGTCAGAACTGCAATTATTTTTGTAAAGAGGTTTCTTTGAGATGCCCCGGCAAGCACTTGGCACCCCATCCGGGGCAGGCAAGCGCGGGAGATGGGGCTTTTTACGACGCGGTCAAAATGAAGGTTTTACCTTTTCACAAGCGTCCTATTGTTCGTCAAAAAGTTCATGAATCGTCGGCTGCTCCCCGCAAAGGGCACACGCTTTATTTTTCTCCAGTTTATGTTTGACAAATTCCATTTTAAAAACATCAAAAAACAGCATGGCATTGCCCAGCAATGCACCCCTGCCGGTCAGAAACTTCAATGCCTCGGCGGTCTGAATGGTTCCCAACATACCGGCTGTGGCGCCGAGAATTCCGGCTTGGGCACCAGTCGGAACAGCGCCGGCGGGAGGCGGTTCTTCAAAGACACAGCGCAGACAAGTTGATTTTGCGGGTACGACTGTCATGGTCTGGCCGTTGAACCGCAGGACGCCGCCGTGGGAATAAGGGATGCCCTCCATCACACAGGCGTCGTTGATTAAAAATTTGGCGGCAAAATTATCGGTGCCGTCAATCACAAAATTATACCCTTGAATAATTTGACGGATGTTGTCGGCCTTAATAAACACGTTGTATGTCTTGACCGCTACATCAGGGTTGAGCGCCTGCATCTTTTCGGCGGCAGATGCCACTTTTGAGGTATTAAGGTCCTTGGTAAAATGAATCACCTGTCTTTGCAAATTGGAAAGCTCTACAGTATCTGAATCAACAATGCCGATGGTCCCCACGCCCGCTGCCGTCAGATACAAAGCTGCCGCAGATCCAAGTCCGCCGATACCGATAATAAGAACCTTGCCGTTCATGATTTTGACCTGTCCCTCCACTCCAACATCTTTGATAATGATCTGTCTGTTGTAACGCTCGAGCTGTTCTTCGGTAAAATTAATCATAGTTTTTCAAGTCCCTGGTTTATATAGTTCATATATGAAAAATAACGTTGTTATCATACTGCTGCTGTCTCAACAGCAATTCCGCCAAGGAAACATCTAATATTTTTTTAATTTCTATTTCGGCCTCTTTAAATAATTCTTTGACGGCGTCATTTTCAGGATAAGATTTTTCAAGTTCGATTCCACCTTCCAGCATCTCCAGTACCTGAAGAAAACTGATATTGGCAGGATCATTGTTCAGTTCATACCCTCCTTTATTTCCCCTGACGCTTCGCACAAGACCGGCTTTTAAAAGACCATTGAGAAGCTGCACCAGATAGTGTTTGGGAATTTTTCTTTTCTGCGCAATGTCTTTAAGATGGAGCAGGCCGTTGCCGTAATTGGCGGCAAGTTCCAAAATCGCTGCAATACCGTAGTTTCCCTTGCTTGAGAGTGAAAACATGTTGGTGGCTACCTCCGCTAAACCCCCTATTGAGCAATCGCAATTGGGGTATATTTATAGCCTTGTTAATAAAGTTGACCAACAAAGTCAACAATTATTTTTCCACTAAACGCATTGTTTTAAATTCTCAAGTATCTATAATGATTTCATTAGGTTTCAGTTAAGAGACAAGCAATGCGGGGAGCAGGCTGTTTTGGTTGAGAATTAGGGTTCTTCTCCAAAAGAGTTGGCGTGATCCATATACTTAAATACAGCTGAAGTATAGCCATTTATGAGGAAGAAAGATGTCAAGGTGAGATAAACATGGCTATGGTTGTGAAAAGGGCTTGACTGTAGGGAAGCATTGTATTAGATGGAAGAGACCGACCGGTCTGTCTCTGTATTGCAAAAAAGGTATTCAGAATGAATCTAAAAGAAAAAATTATCCGCGAGTCCTTGAAACTGTTCTCTCTTAAAGGGTTTTTAAACACCTCTTTGCACGATATTTTAAAGGCTGCAAACACTTCTAAGGGCGGGTTCTACAATCATTTTGCGAGCAAAGAAGAGCTTTTCTTCCAGGTTCTGGATGAGGCGCGCAGAATTTGGCGTGAAAAAAATCTTTCAGGCCTGGATGAGATTGAAAATCCTATTGCAAAAATTAAAAGGTTCCTGGAAAACTTCAGAGACCTGTATCTTAAAGATTCCGAGAATTTTCCCGGAGGGTGTATCTTCATTACATTTTCCGTTGAACTGAACGACCAGCGCCCCCATTTGTCCAGAGAAGTGCATAAAGGGTTTATCGGACTTAAATCCATGCTCAAGAGGCTTTTGGATGAGGGCCGGGCGTCGGGCGGACTGAGTAAAGACGTGAGTACCAGCGCCATAACCGAAATGCTGTTTGCCGGCATGTTGGGAGCTACGGTTATGTATGGTCTGGACAGATCGACCGCCAACCTGGACAGATCGATCAACTCACTGATCGACTATCTTGAACTGCAACAGCGAGTACATTACGCGCAGTATGTCGTAGCGTAGAGAAGATTTATTATGTCCTGAAAAGCCTGGTTCTCCGGGCCGAGCCTGTCCCGCTTTGCGGGAGTCAGAAATGTCTGGCTATGCCTGAGATAATTCTTACTCGTAATCTTAATCGGTCTTAGTAATAC
>JABMQM010000146.1 GCA_013203195.1 Desulfobacteraceae bacterium
AGTTTCTTCAGAGCTTTGAGAATGGAACTCAACTTTTATTTCCTTACGTTTTGATAAATTACCATTTTTCAAAGGGTTTGTTTGGCAATGCTCCTGTCTTGACGGGAACAGGCCGGGCGGTGAATATTATCTTACGGGTCCGCCCAGGTGTGGAATCTTTAGTGACTTTTTTTGGTTGTACAAAACGATTTTGGTCATAGACCCCACAACACCGTCAACTGGCAGATTATAGCCTGCCTGAATTTTGGTGATTGCTTTGCGGGTCTCTTCATCATATTCCGGACTCAGCTCAATATCGCTAAATCCTAAATCCTTTAGAAGCAGTTTTAAGGTAATGATGGACTCTCCCTTAGCATCCCCGGGAATTGTACCGTTTAAAGCAAAGTAATTTTTCCACGGAATATAGGCAATCCCCGACCAGTGTGTCCTTAACTCGTAAGGCGATGAGATGATCACATCACTGGTGCTCGTATTTTTCAGTGAAAGCTTTTCCCCTTCAATTTTAAACAAAACAAGATAGGCGGGAATCTTGCCTTCAGCCGTATGAAATTGCATGATTGCCGGGAGGTTCAATTTTAAAATCAGCTCAAGATCGCTCTCAACGCTGTAAACGGCAAATCGGTTCTGTTTTGCCGCCAGCAGAAAAAATGAGAAATCATCCACCGTATCTTCCACATACATAGTCGAGTCAGCATTAACATCCCACAATTCCATGACCGCCTTAAAGGCCTCAGCCCTGAAAGCACGGTGTGATTCAATTTTAAGAAAATCCCTTAAACCGACCTCAGCAATGGCTCCCTGCTCCGGGTCTCCGGAGCTGAACTCCAGCATTTTTTTGGATTCATGCTCCATGTTTTCGACATCAGGTTACACGCTTTCGAAACCGGGCACCTGGCTTGTGTCCGATTCAGTTTCAACTTTGTCGGCCGGCTTGGTCTCTTGGTGGGAAGCAGTTTGTTGAGAGGCTTCTTTGACCGTAAGACTTTGGATATTTTGAATTTCAACACGCTTAGAAACATCAATAATTCCGAAAGCATATAATATAATCAGTAAAGTTGCCGAAAGCGCGCAAGCGACCGCGGCCGTCGTTTTTTTATTGACTCCCAAATCCAAGCGTTTTTCCCTATCGCGTCCGCCGAGTTCTTTGAGGGCGATAGCGGCAATTTTGTTGCTGATGTTTTTCTGATCATGACCGTAGGCTGTAAGAAGGGCTCGATCGCAGGCAATGTTGATCAGCCGGGGTATCCCCCGTGAATATTGGTAAACTCTCCGGACGGCTTCCCGAGAAAACATCGTTCTCTGTTTTCCGGAAGCGATACTGAGGCGATGTTTGATATAATCCTCAGTCTCTTTGTATGTCAGCGGCTGAAGGCGGCAGCTTAATGTTATGCGCTGACTAAGCTGCCTGAGATCGCGGGAACCGAGGAATGTAGCGAGTTCCGGCTGTCCTACCAGAACGATTTGTAAAAGCTTGCTCTGCGTGGTTTCAAGATTGGAAATCAGTCGAATTTGTTCCAGCACGTCCCGGGTTAAGTTTTGAGCCTCATCAATGAGGAGGAGCACGTCTTTGCCTTGGGCCTTTTTTTCGATCAGAAAGTTGTTCAGAGTATCCATAAGCTCTTTGGTGGTATTACCCTCTGAAGGGATTCCGAACTCATCAATGATGGCTCTGATAAACTCTTCCGGATCAAGGACAGGGTTGAAGATAAAAGCTACTTCCGTTTTTTGGTCCAGATGTTCGAGAAATGCACGGCAAAGTGTGGTCTTGCCCGTGCCCACTTCTCCGGTCAGTTCCACAAAACCGTCCCCGGCACCGACCGCATAAACAAGATGCGCCATGGCTTCCTGGTGGCTTTTGCTCAGGAATAGATAGGCCGGATTTGGTACGAGCTTAAACGGTCTTTCTTTGAATCCGAAAAAATGATTGTACATTTTTCAAAGGTCTCAGACAATTAGGTTCTGGGCGGTCATTTCTTCCGGTGTATCCAGACCGAGCAAGAAAAGAACGGTGGGAGCAATATCCGCAAGCTTGCCGTGTTTAAGAAGCGACTTTCCCTTTGAATCGCCGGCAACATAAATAAATTCGACAGGATTGAGGGTATGACTGGTTTTGGTCATGTGGGTCTGATAGTCGATCATTTGTTCGGAGTTGCCGTGGTCAGCGGTAATCAGGATATGCGCATCGAGTTCGAGCAGCCGATTGACAACCTTACCCATACATGCGTCCACAACTTCGATTGCTTTTTTAGCAGCCTCCATATTCCCTGTATGGCCAACCATGTCGCCGTTGGCATAGTTCACAACTATAAATTGGTATGGGTTGTCCCGGAGACGTTCAAGGAGTTCGGCGGTGACGTTATCTGCCTCCATTTCGGGGTGGCTGGCAAAGGTGGCCGGGTCGAAGCGACCGGGGATGTCGATTTGGTCCTCGTTCTCATATGGTGTTGTGGACTTACCGTTGAAAAAGCTGGTAACATGCCTGAATTTTTGTGTTTCGGCAATGCGCAGTTGCCGCAGGCCTGCCCTGGAAATGACCTCGCCGAGCAGATTCTCCATGCCGCCGGCAGCATCCATTGCTCCCAGCATATATTCGGTAAACTCATCCCAGTAGCGCGTCAGTCCGACATAGGTCACGGTCGGTTTGGTCTTTGGTTTTCCGGGATAATTTGGGTCGATAAACGCCATGGATAGCTGGATCGCGCGGTCCTGGCGGTAATTAGTGTGCAGAATACAGTCGCCATCCCTAACGCCGTCATAGTTGCTCAATACATGCGGGTAAACATATTCATCAAACATATCCACGTTGTCCGGGGTTTTGTCATGCTCATACGATTTTTTAACCGCAGTCTCGTAATCAGGGGACTTGCGTCCTTGGCAAGAAACAATACAATCATAGGCAATATCAGTAAGTCCCCAATTGCTGGAGCGGTCCATGCCATAGTAACGGCCCATTAGCGTACCGATGGTGCAGCCGCCGACTTTTTCCATCACCTGTTTTAGCCTGGCAAGGTATTCCAGGCAGCTGCGCGGCGGGGTATCGCGTCCGTCCAGAAAAGGGTGGATGATGATGGGTCCTGCTGGAAATTCTTGTCGCGCCCGGCGCATAATTTTGAAAAGATGCTCCTGATGGGCATGCACCCCTTCGTCCTGAAGAAGACCCAAAAGGTGCAGGCGGCTCTGTTTTTCCTTCCAATTGGATACAAGATTTTGCCACCTCTCTGCCTTAAAAAGCTCGCCCGTGCGCAGCCCGTCGTCAATGCGTTTGAGTTCTTGAATGACGATCCGCCCGGCGCCCATGTTGAGGTGCCCCACTTCGGACGAACCCTGATAACCATCCGGGAGTCCCACAGGTTCACCGGCACAATCTAAAAGTGTCCACGGATAATTGTCCTTGTAAAAGTCTATATTAGTGGTTTTGGCGGCGAGCACGGCGTTGCCTTCTTTGATTTCACTATACCCCCATCCGTCGCGAATTATCAAACATACAGGCCGCATGATTTTTCCTTTCTGCTTCCAATTCATAAATGAGGGCCAATTTTAAAATCAGGGTTTCGATGAGCAAGGCCGCACCCGCCGTCGCCCTTAGAAAAGGGCTATGGCGGGACAAGCAAGGGTTTTCGCCCGCCTGTCCCGCTGTTGCGGGGAGGCGTACTTTAGTACGTCG
>JABMQM010000147.1 GCA_013203195.1 Desulfobacteraceae bacterium
ATACAAATCCATCACTTAAAAGATCAGAATGGAAATACGGGCTCACCGGGGGCGATTCCATCACAAATAGAAGCAAATGGATTTAAAGCTTATAAATACACAACCAAAGAAGCCTTGGCTCGTTGGATTGAACAAGCGGCTCGCTTGGCAGGCAAATAAAAGGGAACAACTATGCCATATATTACAGAAAGTTTTCTACGCTCAAAAGCAGTAGATATTTTATTGGAAAACAGAGCGTCCAAAATGATGCAAAAAACTGCATCATTATCATCCGCCAAAAAGATATTTTTGTCACATAGCCATCACGACAAAGAACTGGCTAAAGGTTTGAAGAATTATCTTTCGTCACTTGGAATAGATCTTTATATTGACTGGTTAGATTCTTCGATGCCACCGAATACTAATAAGGAAACTGCAGATAAGATTAAGAGTAAAATTGGTAGAAGTGATCACGTTTTAGTATTGGCGACCAACAATGCTGTAAAATCACGATGGGTTCCATGGGAAATTGGAGTTGCAGACATAAAAAAGTCACCATCAGGCATTTCAATTTTGCCAGTTGTTGATTCATCTGGAAAGTTTGAAGGAAATGAATATTTGCAATTATACAATAGAGTTGTGGTTGCAGATGATGGCAGTATTGCAGTATTTGAACCGAATAAAACGAGTGGTGGTGTTAGAATAAAATCATGGCTACAAAGAATCTAACCAATAAGGATTAATGCGATCTCGCAGAGTCGCGATTAATCCATTGTTCAATTAGCCCGATGGTGTTTGGAGCGAAAAACTGAACCTATAGGGTATTGCTTCGAATGAGTTTATTCAGGAAGCGGAAATTGAGCGACAAAATATCAAAAAATGAATCGGCATAGGTTGAATCACTTTATTATACAAGAAAAACATCCAATTTTGTTGAGTCATAGATCTTAAAAAAAGTGTTTTTTCGGCAAGCGGACGCACTTCTCTCATACCTCCTGCCGAGGTTTTTTAAAATGCCAGGGTACCGGAAGAGAAAGGCTGTTAGCTCGGCCCTCCCCGGCACGGTCTGCCGGGGATGATAGAGAAGAGATAAACAAGCCTGCCGCCGCAACTGGAACAGAATGGCCCTTGCCATGTGGAGCGAGAAGGCGGCAACTTTTCATCACTCAAGAGCAGAGCAAGATCCCTGAGGCAGGCAACGACCATTTGCCGAAGATCACGGATACTGATCGCACAATTGGCATTCATAAAACCAAAATGCCTTACCTTCATAAAGCCTGTGGGAAGTACATGCTGCAGAAAACGGCTGATAAAATCCATAACCTCAAGAGTGGTTTTTCGAAGCCTCCGGCTGCCGGTTTTCCGGTAACGGAATGTCACTTTCCGGTTTTCAACGGCCACGATCCTGTTGTCTGAGATGGCCACGCGAAAGATGTATGGGGCAAGATACTTCAGCGATGCCTCAGGGTTGCTGACAGCCTGACAATTAACAATCCAGTCAGCGGCCCAGACGCCCGGCTCGATTTGATCGATAAGACCCAGCCTCTCCATTTCCGCCTTGAACTTGGCTTTGTATATTTTCGACAGGGCTCTGACCGGAAGATAAAAGTCGTTACGTGCCGTAAGCCATTTCTTGCGGTCGTTCGAGAGACCTCCGGCCGGGACGATGTAATGGATATGAGGATGATACGGCATCATCCTGCCCCAAGTATGCAGGACACCGGTAAAACCTGGCAGCTCGGTCCCGACAAAGCGCGGATCTTTGACCAGGGCCTTGATTGATTCGGAAGAAGCCTTGAACATGACGCCGTAAGCAGCCTGCTGATTGGCCCGGCAGAAAGGCCTGATCAAGGCCGGCACCGTGAAAGTCAGCATGGTGTATTTGACCGGCAGGGCTTTCTCCAGTTGCGTTTCAAGCCATTGGCGGGTTTTGTGGTACTGACACTGGGGGCAGTGCCGATTACCGCATGATCGATCAACCCGATGCTGCTCTCCACAGCCTTCGCAGCGATAGAAAGCAGCGCCGTAAACACCTGCGCGGCAGTTGATAATGGCAGCAATCACCTTACGATGCTGCCGGGGCATATTGGGATATTTTTCCAGATATTCAGGGCCGAAGGTGCGGAAGATGTCAGTGATAGCGCCCATGATCAGTCCTCCTTCATCAGTGCATCGATGATCTGATAGGCGTCTTCCATGCCCTTGTTGGTCAAATGAAGATAAACCATGGTTGTTTCAATGTTGGAATGACCGAGATTTTTCTGGATGACCCGCAGATTAACCCCGGCCTCCAAGAGATGGGTGGCATATGAATGGCGCAGGGTATGAATTGAGGCACGTTTCTGGATGCCGGCCGCAAGTTTTGCTCTGCGAAAGGCACCCTGGACGCCTTCGATGGACATTGGTATTTCTGAGACCGGCCCTTTGCTCTGACCTCTACCGACTGCGGGGAAAATAAGTTTTTTGTTTTGATGGGTAAGCCAGTATTTGCGCAGCAGATGATAGGTTGCCCTCGGCAGCGGCACATAGCGGTGTCTCGCTCCCTTGCCGCGATGCACATGAATCATGTTTCTTGTGCCGTCGATATCGGAGACTTCAAGATAAAGTCCTTCCTGGAGCCTGAGACCACAAGAGTAGACGGTTTTCAGGTAGGCATAATTATGAAAGGTATTGACGTGTGAAAGGATTTTTTTTACTTCTTCTCTGGAAAGGATCGTGGGAAGCCGCTTTTCCCTCTTTGCTTTAGCCAGTTTAAGGGTGTGCCATTTTCGCTTCAGAACATTGATGAAAAAGAATTTGATTCCGGAGTAGCAGATCCGCATGGTGGCAGGACTCCACTCGGTAACCTGTTGGCGGTGGATAAAATAATCAATGAGTTCTTCTTCGGTGATTTTATCGGGAGTTTTATTGTAAAATTCGCTAAGCTTTCGCATGGTACGGACATAGGTTTCCTGGGTACGGTCACACATGCCAGCAACCTGGAGGGCCTTGACCATTTTTTGATGCCAGACAGTTTCAAACCACCAGTACTTGTTCTTCATGATTCTCTCCTTGTTTTTTGAGGTTGGTAATGTGGTGTTACAAAACCTTAACAAACTAAGGAGAGATGATTGATTTTTTTTGGCTAGGAAGTGAAGTGTTTTTTTGCTAGAAAGAACTTGAAGGTACAGACAAGAGAAAACCTGCCGCGTAGCGGCTTACTTGAACCA
>JABMQM010000148.1 GCA_013203195.1 Desulfobacteraceae bacterium
AAGAATGTGCTTGGGCTCCGTCAAAGACGACGGTGATCTTATGGCCTTTTATTCCTTTATAGGCTGCCAGAGTTTCAATGAGGGTTTCCCGGCCGAGTTGCATATCCCGGCGGTCTATGGTGCTGAAAAAATTGGATTGGCGGATCAAATTATAGCCATCGATGATAATGTGGATCGACATATAAAATCGCTCCGCGATTTTATGGGTTAGATTTTTTTGAGCAGGCTCAATACCCGGTTAAGGTCGTCATCACTGTAGAATTTGATTTCAAGCGTACCCTTCTGCCCTTGCTTTTTGATCTGTACCCGGGTGCCGAAGCGACGGGAAAGATCTTCCGCCAAACTTAAAAAGTATCTTTGTTCGGAATCGCTTGGAGCCCTTTTCGTTTTTTTCTTCTGTAATTTTAAACGTTTGATTAGGCGTTCGGCTTCCCTGACCGAAAGTCCTCTGGCAACAATGGACCTGAAGGCAGTGTTCTGCTGAGCCGGTGTCTCGGCACCCAGCAAAGCCCTGGCATGCCCCATACTTAATGTTCCATCCGTTAGGCTTGCCTTGATAGGTTTGGGCAACTGCCGGAGTCTCAAAAAATTGGCAATAGCAGACCTGCTTTTACCGATGCGTTCGGCGGCCTGGTCCTGAGTAAAATCGAATTCGTTAATCAACTGGTAGTAGGCTTCGGCTTCTTCCAGGGGGTTTAAGTCCTGCCGCTGTACGTTTTCGATGATGGACATCACCAGCAGTTCAGTATCCGTGATCGACTTTACGAGCACGGGTACCTGGCTCAGCCCGGCCTTTTTGGCGGCCCGCAGGCGTCTTTCACCGCTGACCAGTTCATAACCATTATGGTCCTTTCTGACCAGAAGGGGTTGTATAATGCCCTGTTCTTTGATGGAGCGCGACAGTTCTTCCAGTTCATCTTCAGGGAACCTGAGGCGGGGCTGGTAGCGGTTTGGACGGATCAACTCAATGTCGCACTGGAAATATTCTTTTGCAAGGTATTCAATTCCTTCGATTGCGGGAATGAGGGCATCCAGGCCTCTGCCCAAAGCCCTTTTGGGGGTTTGCTTTGAACCCGAGCCGCTCTGTTTTTTGCTTTCACCTTTTTTCATGAATTTGCTTTCTATTGTTGGTTTATGATTTCCTTTGCCAGTTCAAAGTAGCTTATAGCCCCGACCGAAGTGGCATCATAAAAAAGTATTGGTTTTCCGAAGCTGGGCGCTTCTCCCAAGCGGACATTTCTGGGAATAATGGTTTTAAATACCAGGTTTTTGAAATATTTTTCGGCATCTTCGGCGACCTGCCGGGACAGGTTGGTTCTTTTGTCATACATGGTTAGAAGAATCCCGGCAATTTTTAATTTCGGATTCAGATTGTGTTTGATGCGTTTCATGGTTTGCAATAGCTGCCCAAGCCCTTCCAGGGCGTAAAATTCGCACTGCAGAGGTATCAGCATATAATCGGCAGCCGTCAGGGCGTTTACCGTCAGAAGACTCAAGGAGGGAGGGCAGTCAATAATAATATAATCAAACGAATTTTTTACCTCGGCAAGAAGATTCTTCAAAATCATTTCTCGTTTTGGCTGTGACATCATTTCGACATCAAAACCGATAAGTTCCACGCGTGAAGGAATGATCTTCAAGGTTTCAATGTCGCTGTTCACAATGAGGTTTTTGGCAGCAACTTCCCCAATCATACCATGATATAAGGTGTTATGAATATTGGATTTGTCGAGTCCAAGCCCGGTGGTTGCATTGCCCTGGGGATCGCAGTCAACCAGCAGTGTTCTTTTTTCTGAAACAGCCAGCGCTGCAGACAGATTTACGGCTGTGGTAGTTTTTCCGACCCCGCCTTTCTGGTTGGCTATGCAGATAGTATTTGCCATGGTCGGTATTTTTAGCATAAAACTTGATGTTTGAAAAGGATATAAGCTATGATAGGAATCGAACCATTAATTTTCGGATTTCGCTGAACATGACTTTTTGTTCAGGGATTATATAGGCGGATAGAGATACCCATGAAATTTTACAGGCATTTATTTGCGATTTGTACCATATTGATATTCATCACCGCTATACTTTTCCCTCCCGGGGCCGAGGGTATCAGCGTCAAAGAGGAAGAAGAACTGTCCCGGGAGTTTTTAAAGGTAGTTTTGAATCAATTTCAAATAATTAAAGACCCGATCATTGTGGACTATGTGAACGATGTCGGTCAAAAAATTGTTTCGGTTCTTCCCCCGCAGCCGTTCACTTATCGTTTCTATGTAATCAAAGAAGATAGTTATAATGCTTTTGCCAGTCCGGCGGGACATATTTTTGTCAACAGCGGATTGATTGAGGCAATGGAGCACGAGGAAGAGTTGGCGGGCGTAATTGCCCATGAAATTGCGCATGTGTCTTTACGTCATATCTCCAAAAAAATCGAGCGGTCCAAAAAAATTGGCATGGCAACACTTGCCGGTATTGTCGCCGGTGTCCTGCTGGGAAGCGGTGGGGCCGCGGAGGCGGCCAATGCAGTAACCGTAGGTACTCTTGCGGCCGGTCAATCAATTGCGCTTGCCTATAGCCGTGATGATGAATCTGAGGCGGACCAGGTCGGGCTTGAGCATTTAAACCGCGCCGGGTATAGCGCCCAAGGGTTGCTCACAGTGCTGAACAAAATGCGAAGCCGGCAGTGGTTTGGTTCAAAACAAATCCCAACGTATCTGCAAACCCACCCGGCTTCAGAAGCTCGGATGGTATATATTGACATGTGGCTTGCAAAACATGAAAAAGTTAATGCCAACATCAAT
>JABMQM010000149.1 GCA_013203195.1 Desulfobacteraceae bacterium
ATAAAATAATATAAAATCCGTGAAAATCCGCAAAATCCCTGTCATCTGTGTTCTACCTAAGCTGATTGGTTCCAGGTTCTGCGTTCTGGGTTCTGCGTTCTGGGTTAACCTCTGAACCTCTGAACCCTGAACATTTGAACCTCTGAACCCTGAACCTCTTTACCTGCCGATTCCCATATACTCGAACCCAAGTGCTCTCATTTCTTTGGGATCATAGATGTTTCTACCGTCAATGATAATCGGATTTTTCAAAAGAATTTTTACTGCCCGCATATCTAAGTTGCGGAACTCATTCCATTCGGTGGCAATTATTAAAGCATCACAATCGCGGATGGATTCATAAGGATTTTCAAAGAACTTGACTTCGTCTAATTGTTTTTTGGCGTTCTCAATTGCGACCGGATCACAAGCGTGGACTTTTGCTCCCAGCTTCTGTAAAGCTCTTATGATAATCAGTGCAGGCGCTTCTCTGATATCATCTGTTTTGGGCTTGAACGAAATTCCCCAGACAGCTATGGTACGATCCTTAATCTCCATTACAGACTTGAGTTTTTCTACTGCAATGTTTTTCTGGGTCTCGTTAATCCTGGCTACTGCTTCAAACAGGTCGGCATCACAATCGTTTTGTTTCAGCGTTCCTATAAGCGCCTTAACGTCTTTCGGAAAACAGCTGCCGCCAAAACCGACGCCTGCCTGCAGAAAGCGGGGTCCAATTCTGCCGTCAAAACCCATGCCCTTGGCAACTTCCTTAATATCTGCACCGGTTTTTTCACATAGATAAGCAATCTGGTTCATAAAGCTTATCCGGGTTGCCAGCATGGCATTACTGGCATATTTGATAATCTCGGCACTCCTTATGCCGGTAACCATAATCGGCCGATCGGTTCTTGCACGCGAACGGTATAACGAAGTCATAATTTCTTCGGCTTTCTTGCTATCCGTACCGATCACAATCCTGTCCGGGTTTTCAAAATCTTTTACAGCAGCACCCTCTCTCAAAAATTCAGGGTTGGATACAACATCGAATTCCATTTTTTCCTGCTGGTTTTGGTCAATTATTTTTTTGACCAGATCGGCAGTTCCTACCGGCACCGTACTTTTATTGACCACAATCTTATAACTATTCATATATCTGCCAATAGTTTGTGCGGCTGCTTGCACTGCGGTCAGGTCCGCTTCCTGCTGCTCGTTTTCCGGAGTGCCGACGCAGATAAAAATAATATCAGACTCCTGGACCGCTTTTATGCCGTCGGTTGTAAAGGCGAGCCTGCCGGTTTTAAGATTTCTTTGGTAGATTTCCTCCAGACCGGGTTCATAAATCGTCATTACCCCGTCTGCGAGCTGATCTATCTTGGCCTTGTCAATATCTAGGCATATCACGTCGTTACCAAGGTTTGCAAATCCGGCTCCGCTAACAAGCCCCACATATCCTGTTCCGATAATAGCTAGTTTCATTCAAATCACCCTTGAAAATATAGTCTGACGAATTAATTCCTTAGTTATGAATTTTTTGCTTTTTATTGCAAAAAACAAAATCAATCACGAAAGCACGAAATAGGGAAAATACGAAATTTTATAATCATCTTTTTCGTGTTTTCGTACTTTCGTTTTTTCGTGATAAAGAATCTTTTCTTTTATACAATCGTCGTTCGCCCGATTGGATAAAAAACAAAAACTCTGTTGCTCTGTGTCTGTTGTTAATGATCTGTTAACGTAACGCTATTTGTAGCCATAATACTCTTTAAACCAGGCCACAAAGCGTTGGATCCCGGTATCGATGGAGGTGCCGGGTTTAAAACCGACATCTTCTATCAGGTCGTCAATATCAGCATACGTTGCAGGTACATCACCCGGCTGAAGATCAAGGAATTCTTTTTTAGCCCGGCGGCCAAGGGCATCTTCGATGGCCGCAATAAAATCCATTAATTCAACCGGATTATTGTTTCCGATATTATAAATTTTATAGCGGGTATACGATGTTCCGGGGTCTGGATTGTCTCCGCTCCAGGTCGGATTCGGTTCCGGACGTTGACTCATTACCCTTACAACCCCCTCAATGATATCGTCGATGTAGGTAAAATCACGCTGCATCCTGCCGTGATTAAATACTTTTATCGATTGTTCTTCCAGAATGGCCCTGGTAAAAAGAAAAAGGGCCATGTCAGGTCGTCCCCAGGGCCCGTAAACCGTAAAAAACCTAAGGCCGGTGCAGGCAAGTCCGAACAGGTGGCTGTAAGTGTGTGCCATGAGTTCATTTGCTTTTTTTGTAGCAGCATACAGGGACACAGGGTGATCTACATTGTGGTGAACTGAAAAAGGCATTTTGGTATTGGCCCCGTAAACAGAGCTGGATGAGGCAAATACCAGATGCTGAATATCGTTGTACCGGCAACATTCCAGAATATTAACAAAGCCTGCAATGTTCGCATCTACATAAGCTTGAGGATTTTCAAGTGAATACCTGACACCGGCCTGGGCGGCTAGATTAACAACAACATCAAATTGTGTATCGTCAAAAATTTTCTCCAAAGCCTTTTTGTCGGAAAGGTCAATTTTGGAAAAGGAAAAGTTTTCAAAAGGTGTCAGCTTGTCAAGACGGGCTGCTTTAAGACGGACATCATAGTATGGATTGAGGTTGTCTATACCGGTAACATAACAGCCATTTTGTAAAAGGCGCTTTGACAGGTGATAACCGATAAAACCGGCCGCGCCGGTGACCAATACCTTGGTGAATTTAAATTTCATTTATTATCACCTTATAAGCTCTGTCGAAAGGTAATATTCAAAGGTCTCTTTAAGGCCATTTTCAAAGGAATACTCCGGTTCAAATCCAAGAGCTTCTTTAGCGCAATCGATATCTGCCACAGACTCGCGAATCTCTCCGGGCCGTGACGGTTCATACTCAGGCCTGATCTTTTTACCGGCCAGCTTACTGATCATTTCCCATAACTCATTGATGCGGACAGCTTTTCCTGTACCGATGTTATATGTTTTCCCGCCGGCTTTGTGCGCATTTGCCGCAAGCAGATTGGCTCGCACAACATCTTTTACATATACAAAATCCCGGTACTGATTGCCATCCCCGTAAATAACGGGAGTCGAGTCAGCGGCAGCTTTGGTCATGAAAATTGACATGACCCCGGAGTATGAGGATGATGGGTCCTGTCTGGGCCCGTAAACATTAAAATAGCGCAGACAAACCGTTTCAAGCTTGTAAAGGTCATGATACAGACGGGCATATAACTCTCCGGCAAGCTTTTGCACAGCATAAGGACTTTGCGGTTTTGGGTTCATATTTTCATGCTTCGGCAATTCCGGGTCGTCGCCGTAAACTGCACATGAGCCTGCAATCACGACGCGTTTGACATTGTTTTTGCGGGCGGCTTCAAGCACATAAAGTGTCCCCATTGCGTTTATCGTGGCGGATTCAACCGGATTTACCACTGTCTGAGGAACCGAAACTACGGCGGCCTGGTGGAATATTATATCGCAGTCTGCGGCTGCCTGCATTAATAATTCTTGGTCCCGAATATCACCTTGATAAAAAATAATATGCTCTCTAATACGCTCTATATTTGACAGACTGCCGGTCGAAAGATCATCAATCACCCTAACTTCGCACCCCTCAGATATCAAGGCATCAACAAGATGAGATCCGATAAACCCTGCGCCGCCGGTGACCAGTGCTTTGTTGAATTTAAAATTCATTTCACCCTAGCGTTGTAAAAACAACATGTCTGGTATCTTAAACAGGTAAAGCTACTTTTTCTATCCTGGTTCAAAGAAGCTAAGGTATACATCAATCACTTTCACTTTGTCAAATTGATACGCCTACTTGCATAGAAATTGTTATAATATCTCAGATCATGTTCAAGGACAAGTTGAGCTTTGCTAAATACCGATATTCGGGAACACTACGGCGAAAAGCAAAGTCCCGCTGGTAGATGGATGAGTATTTTGAGTGGAAGTGCAATCCCGCCAAAGTCGGGATGCTGTGGATGGGGTTTGAAGAACCCTGCAGAAAGCTGCAGGGAATGCGCTCGCTGTGCAGTTTAAAGGTCTCTTTTCATGATGTTACATTCTTGCTTGCTTTTTGTGA
>JABMQM010000150.1 GCA_013203195.1 Desulfobacteraceae bacterium
AAAGTGCCTATGTCTGGTTAGCCGGTTAACCAGTTAGCCCGTTGTCCAGTATTAAATTACGGGCTAACCGGCATAACGGGCCAACGGGCACAACCTTTTTTAACATGCAGAAAAACAGCCCCTTTCCCCGTGAACAACCGGGATCTAAGACAGGGGCAAACCAAAGCCTGGTCATCTGGGCCAGGATTCTTTACCCGATATTCCCTTTAAGATAGGGGTTTCGCGGCAGCTTTACATAACGAAAACCATTTTTTTTAAGTGACTTTATTTGATTTTTATTTGGAACAATTTTAAAAATCACGGCGGTGAAGTTATTTCCCTGGGAAGAAAAAATGCGATTGATAAACCGATAAAATAGTATTCTGGCGCGATATCCGAACTCATTTTTTTTTATGTCTTCATGTTTGCGGCTCCACGGAAGAAAACTTGTTTTTACGGCATAGGCAGGAATATCCAAAGCAAGACAAAGTTTTTCAAGCTCCCTTCTCCTAAAGCGATAAACATAGTTGCCGGACGGCTCCCAGTCACGGTCGCGAAATAGATATTTTCTTAACACTCTAAGGAAATATCCGTCATGACCTTCGAGGATCAAAGCACCTTTCTTCGATACACGCAGGAGTTCGTAGATTCCGATTACAGGCCTGGGAAGGTGATGTAAGCCGGCCTTGACAACGCCCCAGTCAAATTCCTCGGCCTTGTACGATAAGTTTTCTGCGTTTTCCTCAGCGAAATTGTCAATATCACCTTTCTCAAAAGCTTTCTTAAGATAGTCGGGATACAAGTCCGTAGCTGTTACAACTAGGCCGTTGCGTTTTAAATAGGATGCTTCAACAGCACGCCCGTCGCAAATAGTAACGGCGCTTTCTCCTGCTAAAGTATGGACAAATGGCTCCAATTCAATCAATTCTTTATTGGCAACAAATTGCCCAAAAGTACTGTCCCTTCGTTTGGAATAAGGGAGCAGGTCCTCTTGGCTCCAAGCTCCTTTTTCAAAACAATTCTTTTGAAGCTGAGTCAATACTTCTTTTTTATCCATCTGATAAGTCTAAATCCAGGTTATGTTCGTGCCGGTATTGTAGAAAGGGATGATTGGGGTTGTTTAATAGTTTTTGTTACGTTTGTTGTTGAAAGAATTAATGCTATCGTTATCATTGATGTTCGATCAACCGGATCACCGAATGACGTCATCCAGTTTCCGTCTAAAAATCCGAAAATGAGACCCAATAGTACAACCGCCAATGTCGTGAATTTTCCTATTTCCGATTCGACGTTTACGGTATTTTTAATAATCAACAGCAAAAGCAAGATGTACAAAAATGATGAAATCCAGCCTTGTTGTTTGGCGACAGAAAGAACCATATTTAACGGATCGTCTGTTGTCGCCCAATTATAGCGGGGAATTATATTTTGGTTAGGATGCGTTGAGCCGGTATAAAAATAATCGGTAATGCCGAACTTTGACATAAATCCCATTCCAAACAGTCCATACTTGCTCATGTCTTTGTAACCGCTCCTCCAATTTGAAGCTCTCGCTTCCAAATAAATTGTGGTTAAGTCTTTGTCTATCCTGATATATTTTCTTGATTTCTGAAACATATCTTCAAAGCCGATGTCATACGAGTGTAATACTAGCGTGCAAACGACACAAACTCCGATTAACAGGGCATAAATCCGCCTTCGCGAGAAAGATTTCTTAAAGTGAATTGCTGTTAATATAATCAGAGATGCTCCTACAAACGTGGCAAATATTGAAGCTCTGGTTTTTGTCATTATAATTAACACCAATGATATTCCGATAATAAGCAATGTTTTGTTGGAGTATTTGTTAACAAATATATAATTGACTAAATATAATAGAAACGTTATCGCTATCAGACGAGCGGCTATAGTTGGATTGGCGAAAATTCCTCCCAACCGCCCCTGAACAATCCCAAGGTCAGCGAAATGCATAACTCCCGAAACAACCAAAACAAATATCAATATGTTTTGTATCAATTTGATTCTGTCAGCAATGCTGTATTGATACATCAATCGTGGTATCGACCACCAGACGGCATAAAAATTTGCTGCCCAAACCAGAAAAAACATGAGATTTGATTTCCAGTAAACACGGAGAGCACTACCTATAAGACCAATGAGGATTATACCCAATATGGCACACTGTATCTTTCTATAGGTGCCAGAAAATATGACGGTGCTCTTATTTTTAGGTCTTGAAATATCCAAAACTATAAGTGCGATGATTATAAGAAAAGTGAGCAATATATGAATCTTCAGCCGCATAGAATATCCGGGCAATGCTGCTTTACCTAAAATTCCCTCTAACAAAAACACTGTCACGAGAAGGTAACTTGCTTTGCTAATGATATCCTTATTTTTACGACAGTTACTGCTCATTATATTTAACAAACCCTACACCATCTGATTTTGATACCGATTAGTAATTGGGTCTTCAACCCTAATTGAGTCGAACTCAATTAGGGAGGGGCCAGGTTTCAGGGATCAGGGGCAGAAAATGAGTTTTGTTTTATGAGTTATATCTCATTTAGGCTATCGTTATAAAATTCAGATGAAATTTGTTTCCTGACCCCCGACCCCTGACAACTTTCAATAGAGCATTTTTGCTCAATTGAGGTAACACTTTGTTGCCGGGCTGAATTCTATAGCTGATTGAGATTAATTTGCCGGCAAGGAGAATCTTGCATGAGTAAAAATATCGGATTTATCTCCACGCGGTTTGCCGGAACCGACGGTGTTACATTGGAGGCCGGCAAGTGGGCTCAGGTGCTCGGACAGATGGGTCACCAATGCTTCTGGTTCGCCGGCCAGCTGGACAAGGCTCCTAACAAGAGCATGCTGGTACCCGAAGCCTTTTTTCAGCACGAACAGAACCAGTGGATCAATAACCGCATCATAGGAAAAAAAGCACGATCATCCGAGGTCACCGACAAGATTCATAGTCTGAAAATACTACTAAAAAACCGCATCAAAGAATTCATCGAAAAGTTTTCCATCGATCTGCTGGTACCCCAAAATGCACTGACCATTCCGATGAATGTTCCTTTGGGGATCGCCATCACCGAAATTATTGCCGAAACCCAGATACCCACCATTGCCCACCATCATGATTTTTACTGGGAGCGGACGAGGTTTGCCGTTAGTGCCGTGGGAGACTATCTGCGCATGTCCTTTCCGCCGAATCTGCCCAACATGGAGCATGTGGTCATAAGCTCCGCTGCCCAGGAAGAGCTTGCGCTGCGCACCGGCATTGCGTCTATCATCATTCCCAATATCCTTGATTTTGACAACCCACTCCGGGTAGACAAAGAAAAAACCCTAAACCTACGGCGATCAATCGGCTTAAACACCGATGATATTATGATTCTACAGCCCACCCGCATCATCCAGCGCAAGGGAATCGAGCATGCTATTGAGTTGGTCAAAGATTTGCAAGACCCGCGCTGCAAGCTGGTTATTTCCCACGAAGCCGGCGACGAGGGTTTTGAATATGCCGAATGGCTTAAAGCAGAGGCCCAAGAAAGCGGTGTCGATCTTCGTTTCTTGGGCATGTCTATGCGGGATCCATGGAACGAGCTGGATGGAATCAAATCGGAATATACGCTTTTTGATGTGTATCCTTGTGCCGACTTTGTCACCTATCCCAGCCTGTATGAAGGCTTCGGCAATGCCTTTCTGGAAGCCGTTTATTGCAAAAAACCGATGCTCATCAATCGCTATGCCACATTTGTGCGCGACATCGAGCCCAAGGGTTTTGACCTGATTGCCATGGACGGTTTTCTGACCCAAAAAACCGTACAGAGAGTAAAAGAAGTGCTCTCTTCTTCCGAGCTCAAAGAAAAAATGGTCAACCACAACTACAAGGTGGCCACCCGATATTATTCGTATGCGGTCCTTAAAAGATGGCTGAATACCCTGATGACCAATTTCTTCGGCATGGAAGCACAATAAGGAAAATTCCTTGACGGCAAGATCTCACAAGTCCGTTATGAGTTACCGAAGCGGTGCGCTGGGAACCTTCGCCGGCGTGTTCACCCCGAGCGTGCTGACCATTCTGGGCATCATACTCTTTCTCAGGCTGGATTACGTTGTGGGTAATGCGGGATTCGGTCGGGCGCTGCTTATCATCGGTCTGGCCAATGTTATTTCGGTATTGACCAGCGTCTCTTTGTCGGCCATCGCCACCAACCTCAACGTCAAAGGCGGCGGCGATTATTATTTGATTTCGCGCACACTGGGACTCGAGTTCGGAGGTGCCATCGGCCTGGTCCTGTTCCTGGCGCAGTCCGTATCCATTGCATTTTACTGCATCGGGTTTGGCGAGGTTATGGTTGACATGCTGCCGAGCGAAAAGATTCTTTTAATGCCGCAAATGGTTGCTGTTGCGGCGGTCTGTTTTCTGTTCATCTTTGCCTGGCTGGGTGCTGACTGGGCCACCCGGTTCCAGTACGTAGTCATGGCGCTGCTGGCAGCCGCCCTGGTATCCTTTTTTGCCGGGGGCATTCCACGATGGGAAAGTGCAAGATTTGTCCAGAACTGGGCAGCACCGTCCGGCAGCCCTGATTTTTGGTTGCTGTTCGCCATTTTTTTTCCGGCCGTAACCGGTTTTACTCAAGGGGTCAGCATGTCCGGCGAGTTGAAAGACCCGGGCAAAAGCCTTCCCCTGGGAACGTTTCTGGCGGTAGGAGTGTCGATTCTGGTTTATTTTGGAGTGGCGCTGGTGTATGCGGGCGTCTTGTCCAACGAGACCCTGGCGAACACCGGTGCCATGCAGCGGATCGCCCTATTCGAACCGTTGATCGATGCCGGCGTGATTGCGGCAACGCTTTCATCGGCCATGGCATCGTTTCTGGGCGCGCCGCGTATTCTGCAATCCCTGGCCGCAGACCGTATTTTCCCTTTCCTGCTTCCGTTTGCCAAAGGCGCGGGACCTAGCGGCAACCCGCGCCGAGGGGTTCTGCTTGCCGCCGGCATTGCTTTGTTAACTATTTCGATGGGCAGCCTGAATGTCGTTGCCGCCGTGGTCTCCATGTTCTTTCTCATATCCTATGGCCTCTTGAATTATGCCACTTACTTCGAAGCAAGGGCTGCCAGCCCTTCGTTCAGGCCCAGATTCAAATGGTTTGACCTGCGCCTCAGCCTGGTTGGATTTTTGGCCTGCCTTTTTGCCATGTTGGCCATCGACCTCAAGACCGGCATCATTGCCGTATCCATTCTGTTTGCCGTCCATCAGTACCTGAAACGAACGGCCGGCCCGGCGCGTTGGGCGGACAGCCGCCGGGCCTATCACCTTCAGCGGATACGGGAGAATTTATTGTCGGCAGCAGCCGAACCCGAGCATCCCCGAGACTGGCGCCCCCAAATTCTGGCATTTTCCAATGATTCGCAACGACGTGCCCGACTGGTTCGTTTTTCCTCCTGGATCGAAGGGCGCAGCGGTATGACCACCGTGGTTCAAATTTTGGAGGGAGCCGGCGCTAAAGCCCTCAGGGATCGCATTGAGGCCGAAAACGAGCTTCACAGGGATATGCAAGCATCCGGCCTGTCTGCCTTTCCTTTAGTAATGGTCGCCCCTGAATTTGATACTGGTCTGAATGCACTGCTTCAGGTCTACGGCATCGGCCCTCTGAAGGCCAACACCATCCTGTTGAACTGGCTCAACCCGGACTCACCGTATTCTTTCGGGTTCAAACAAATCTTGTTCGGACGCCACCTGCGTACCGCCTATCGGCTTGGCTGCAACATGGTCGTTCTTCATACCGACGAAAAAAGGTGGGATACCTTGATGGAGAAGCCGCCGGAAAGTCGCCGGATCGACGTTTGGTGGCAGGGAGATGCTACCAGTCGGCTGATGTTGTTGCTGGCCTACCTGATGACCCGCAGTGAACCCTGGGATGAGGCCGCGATTCGGGTTCTTGCCGTTAATTATGAAAACGATTCTAAAGAAAACACGCAAGATCTGACGGATATTATGGACGAGGTGCGTATCGAGGCTGAATCAAAGATTGTTGTCGATACGAGCCTTGAAAAAATAGCGGACATTTCGGCGGACGCCGCACTGGTTTATCTACCGTTTCGTCTAAGGGGAGACCGGATCGCCGCTCCGGTGAGCGACCCGGTGGAGGAACTGCTGCTGCGGTTGCCGACCACCGCCATGGTGCTGGCGGCCGAAGACATCGAGCTGGACGCCGAACCCGAAGAGGGAACCGCCGCAGAGATGGCGACAGCCCAAGATGCTCTGGATGAGGCCGATAAAAAGGCCACAGAGGCTCAAAAAGACGCCGAAGCCGCCCGTGAGATCGCTGAGGCGGCCAAAGCTAAAGTGATGGAGTTCCAAGCGGCCGCATCGTCAAAAGAAAATCAGGAAAAATTATCCCGCCTGGAAGCCGAAGCACACAAGGCCGAAGTCGAAGCGGAAAAAGCTTTCCGGAAAGCAGCCAAGGCCGATGCTAAAGCCCGGGATGCCGCCAAAGACGCAGCGGCATTAGGTGTAAAGACAGACACGGGTGATAATTAATTGCCTCGGAAGCGGAAAAAAATAGTTTTGTGGTATGAACGCTAACTGGAGGTGCATTCAAATGCTCAAATTCATAAAAAAAATATCCCAAAAAGCCGGTAGTGCCCCGGGGACGCTGGTTCACATCGGCGAAAGAAAAACCGAGAAGTCCCGCATTACCGTCTTAGATTACGATGACGTTCAACTGCACGAGAAGCAATTGGATAGCATTGAGGAGGCATTGCCTTTAAAAGATTCACCGACCACGACATGGCTGAACATTGACGGTATTCACGACGTTGAGCTGATCGATAAAATCGGTGCCAGTTTTAATATCCATCCCTTGATCCTGGAAGACATCGTCAACACCGGCCAGCGACCCAAGACGGACGACTTTGAAGCGTATAACTACTTTGTTCTCAAAATGCTTTACCTTGATGAACAAAGCGATGAAGTCCGATCCGAACAAGTCAGTCTGGTGCTTGGAAACAATTTTCTGATTTCGTTTCAGGAAACCCAAGGCGATGTTTTCGCCCACGTCAGAGATCGCATCCGCAAAGGTAAGCGGCGCATCCGTAAAAACGGCTGCGACTACTTGGCCTATGCCTTGATCGATGCCGTTGTGGACCACTATTTCGTAATATTGGAAACCATCGGTGCAACCATGGAATCTCTGGAAGGAGATCTGCTGGCCGAACCAACCCCGGAGACCCTGCAAAGCATTCACGCATTGAAACGTGAGCTTATTTACATGCGAAAACAGGTCTGGCCGCTTAGAGAGATGATCAACACCGTGCTTAGGGGTGAGCTTTCTATGGTTGGTGAACAGACCATGGTGTTCTTTAAAGACGTCTATGATCATACCATTCAGATTATCGACACCATCGAATCGTATCGAGACGTTCTTTCAGGTATGCTGGATCTTTATCTGTCCACCATCAGCAACCGGATGAACGAGGTCATGAAGGTTCTGACCATTATGGCCACCATTTTTATTCCGATTACCTTTGTGGCCGGCATTTACGGCATGAACTTCAAATACATGCCGGAGCTCGAGTGGAAATGGGGGTATCCGGCTGTCTGGAGCCTCATCGGCGGTATCGTGCTTGGCATGATCGTTTTCTTCAGGCGCAAAAAATGGCTCTAAGCCGGATTTTTCATCAACCGGTTGCGTTTATTATAGAAAAAACTATGGTTAGATTTAAAACAAAATATTATCATCCTTGGTGTTTCGGCTAAAACGGAGGGTCGCAGCAATGATTCAGCGTCAGAAATTTAAGCACAGAATTCTGTGGGTGTATCTTTTGTTTTCCCTGTTGTCCGCCCCAGCCGTTGCGGCTGGAGCGCAGACAGACAAAGAGACTATAGGGAAAGGCTCGGAATACAGCAGCACCGAGCTGTTGCAAGCCATTAATAACGCCGTTCTGGTGGAAACCGGCGCTTTGGAGGAGTTAAAAAAACGGATTGGTCGTCTCGACATCATACAGAGAGCCGTTTATATAGAAATCAATGCCTACAACATTCAAAATTCGGCCCTCAGTAATCTTCTCCTCCAGCCGACGACACCCGTCACTCATCTGGAAAAAGCGTTTGATGAAAACCGGCTGACACTGGACATTACCGGTGACAAGATCAAAGATTTTACCAAACGGCGTGACACGGTTCAGGAACTCCGCCAGCAGACCCAGGATCAGATCCTTCTAAGTGCCAAGCAGAGCACTGAAATTAAAGGCAGCCGTTGGTCCAAATCTGAAAAGAACTCTCTGTTAGCCGCCCTCCGCAAGCTGGATCAGATCTTGGCCGAGAAGCAAACGGTGCTTAAAAATTTGCTGGAGGGGCTCGACCCGGTTATCAAAAAATTTGAAACTGTCAGGGCGTCTACTTCTCAACTCAATGAAAAATTCGAGCAGCAGATAAAGACCCGCAAATCTCGGGACTTGCTCAGGAGAAAGTACACCCTGTTAAACATCTTTAAAAAAGATGTTGTTGCCAAAGAGTTCACCGTATTGACGACAAACCTTGTCAAACCTTTCCAAAAAGACTTTTTGCAAGGTGAAGGCCGGAGAATTAGAGAAACCGCAACCATGTCCCTCTTGACGCTGGTATTTCTGGCAGCGGTAGCCGCAGCACTGGTCGTCCGCCTGCGCTGGTACTGTCTTAACTATGAAAAACGCCCCTTTGTTCCGGCGCACCGCTGGCGGTCTGTCTGTGTAACGTTGGTGCGGCGCTCTCTTTTCCTTTTGGGCATTATTATAGTCTTGTTTAGCTATGATATCATGCAGTTCCCGCATTACCGCTTTCCGTTGCACCGCCCTGTTTTAAACCTCTTGTTGATATTTGTTTTTTCCCGCTGGCTGCTGGACTTCTTAAAGTACTGGCAACCCGGCGAAAATCTATTGTTTCTCAAAGGATTAATGCCGCGCATTCGAAGGATGACCTTAGCGCTACGTTACCTTGCCGTCGTTTACATCGTCATCCAGTGGGCGGTCGGCGAAGACAGCGTTATTCTGTGCGTGGAACGACTGCTTATCGAGATGGTTCTGATTGCCTGTTGTGTTACTTTCTGGAGGACGTTTCGAAACACAAGCCAAGCGTTTTTTCAGGACCGTCCGGCATCCAGGACAATTTCGAACACCGCTTTAATGATCTTTGCTTATTTTATCACCTTCGGCAGCCTGATCATCGAGCTTGCCGGTTATCCGGCTATGGCTCTTTACTGGTTGGTATCCTGGGCCAGAAGCCTGGCGGTCCTGTTCTGGGCGGTGATTCTTTTTAAGGTTATCAGGGAATGGCGCAGTGACTGCTATGCGCCGGCCGCAAGTGAACAAACCGAACCGGCGGTACCCGAGTATCCGATTCAGCGCCTGTTTATCTCGGTGTGCTGGTTGTTATGGTTTTGCGGTTTCATCGTTGCCCTGACCCTTGCCTGGAGCACCAAGCAAAATGTTTTTGCCGTCATCTATGCAGGCCTCAAGACATCTTTTTCCATCGGCAACATCAGTTTGAGTCCCTTGGGCCTGCTTTTCGCCGTTTTGATCCTTTTTCTCACCCTTGTTTTAACGCGGCTTGGACGGTACATCCTAACAGAAAAAATATTTGTCGAAAGGGACCTGGAACCGGGTCTTCAGGATTCCATCACGACCATATCCATCTACGTGATGTGGGGCTTGGGAGTGATTTTGGCGTTAAGTGTCCTGGGTGTCAGCACGACCTCGCTCACCGTGGTGTTCGGTGCCCTGGGTGTCGGCCTTGGGTTCGGTCTTCAGGCCATCTTCAACAATTTTGTCAGCGGCATTATCCTGCTCTTTGAGCGGCCCATCCAGGTGGGGGATGCCGTGGAAGTCCAGGGAGTCTGGGGAGAAGTCAAAAAGATCAATGTGCGCGCCACAGTGGTTCAGACCTTTGACAATGCTTCCTTGATCATCCCCAATTCGGAGTTCATCAGCAGCCAGGTCACCAACTGGAGTTTCAAGGAGCCGAGCCTGCGCCGCAAAGTCAGTGTGGGGGTGGCTTACGGCTCGGACATCGAACTGGTGCGCAAAACACTGATAGAGATTGCGGGCCAGGTGCCGCATGTACATAAAAACCCTAAACCCGATGTACTGTTCGACGACCACGGAGACAGTGCGTTGATATTTACTCTGCGCTACTGGACCACCATCAAGTATTATTACATCACCTCGACGGATATCCGTTTTGCCCTGGATCGGTTGTTCAGGGAACGCGATATAGAGATCGCCTTCCCCCAGCGGGACATCCACATCCGTTCGGTAGTGAAAGATAAAAAACCTGATGAAAATATTGAAGATAAGGATTATGACTGAGATTTGGCTCAGCAAGATGCGTCCGGTCCGCTCGGCATGCCGGCGGTGAAATGTCCCGGACTATGGCAGCCATGCCGCGGGCTGCCCATAGAATCGACTTTTAAACAAGAACCTCTTCAAAGATTTAAAAGCATGGACACATCATATTCCGATTGGATGGTATCCGGATATTACGAAGTCGAAAGCGTTGCCAAAAAGTAAATCATTAGCTTTAAAAAATCGTTTTTGTGCACGGGTTGTTCCTACGTATCCTGGCTCTATTGTTCTTGACTACCATTATCTGTTCAGGTAGTTAAAAAAATCAGACATTTAAAAACGTTCTGATCAAACAATGATCATAATCTGCGCGCTAACCTAAAAGATATCGGCCATGACAATGAAACGGGAAAACCATATCAGTGCCATGCACGCGGAATTGCTGGAAATGGTGGAAAAGCACCTCACACCGGTGGCCCTGCGCTACGGTTACAGCGAAGTTCCGCTGGAGGCCGACATCAAATGGCACCCTTTAGTTTTGGTCCTGGGGAATTACTCCTCCGGCAAGTCCGCCCTGATCAATGAATTTGTAGGTGCGGATGTTCAGGCCACCGGGCAGGCCCCTACCGACGATTCGTTTACCATCATCACCTACGATGACACGGCTTCACCCGGCAGCCCCATCCGTGTGGCCGAAGTACGCGATGGCAAACACTTGTTGAATGACCCGGAATTTCCCTTTGAAACCCTTAAAAAACATGGACAGCGCTTTGCCGCTCACTTCCGCCTCAAAAAAGTCAACTCGCCGTTTTTAAAAACCCTGGCCATCATCGACACCCCCGGGATGCTCGACAGCATCACCGAACGCGATCGAGGCTACAGTTACCAGGATGTCGTCGGCGACTTGGCCCAGATCGCCGATCTGATTCTGGTGCTTTTCGATCCCCATAAAGCCGGAACGATCCGGGAAGCGCATACCAGCCTGCGCGACACCCTGCCTGTCCGGACCTTTGAAGATCGGGTCCTTTTTGTCCTTAACCGTATCGACGAGTGCGGCTCTCTGACCGACCTGCTGCGGGTGTACGGCACGTTGTGCTGGAATCTGTCTCAGATTACGGGCCGTAAAGATATTCCCATGATCCATCTAACCTATTCGCCCCGGGCGGCCAAAGACTCCAAAAACCGACTGGAGCAGGATACCAGCTATTTGCAATATTTGGAAAACCAGCGGGAGGAACTGAAAAAAGCCGTTCTGGAAGCCCCC
>JABMQM010000151.1 GCA_013203195.1 Desulfobacteraceae bacterium
ACCTCGCCTGCCGCCGGTCGGGCAGTGATAAGCTCTGATTCTGTGAACCCAACAGCAAGGTAACTCTGAACGTTGAACACTGAACCTGTGAACGCATACAAAAAAAGGCGGAAAGGGTTTTGGCCCTTCCCGCCTTTTTAATTTACGGTTGATCTTAATCTACCAGATCTACCGGGCTTTATGCGCCTGCCTTTTGAGGTTTCTTGGTGATCAAGGCAAGACCACAAGCCACGATGAGCAGTCCGCCCGCAATGTAGAATGCCATGTCGTACGATCCGGTCGCGTCTCTGATTCTACCGGCCAGCTTGGGCATGAATGCGCCGAATCCCCAGCCCATGAAGACCAGTCCGTAGTTCATACCCAGGTTCTTGGGGCCGTAAAAGTCAGCCGTGTAAGAAGGCATCAGGGCCAGCCCGCCGCCGTAGGCCCAGTAGCCGAGCATACAGGCTATGAACGTCAGGGGAAGCGATTTGGCTGTAATCATCGCGGGTAGTGCGAAAAAGCAGAGCGCCGCAACACCGGCATTGAGTATGTAAGCCTTGTCCCTGCCGATGATGTCCGAGTACTTGCCTGTTCCAACCCGGCCCGCAGCGTTCACAAAACCGCCGGCAGCCACCAGGATAAAGCCACTCTCCAAGAAGGGTTTAACGATCTTGGCCGCATGGCCGATGATGAGCAGCCCTGACTGGGTGTTCAAGCAGAAAAGGACGACCAGAGCATAGAACTGCCAGGTTCCGAGCATCTCTCCGGGGGTCCAGTCCACAGCCGATGCGGCCGCTGCTTTAGCCGCCACAGTGGTCGGTTGGGGTGGTACGTAACCGGGTTCCGGCCAGGCCAGTATGTTGGCTGCGATAGTGATAACGATCAAATAAGCGATACCCAGTACCAGAAATGAGGCCGAGAGGCTATAGGATACAATCAGCCACTTGATAAGCGGGGCCACGTAGAAGGCCGCGCCACCGTAACCGGCAACGGTGATGCCGATCATGACACCAACCTGGTGCGGTCCGACCCATCTTCTTGTGGCCGGGACCGGAGCAGCATAACCGATGCCCATGGCGATTCCGCCGCCGACTCCGAATCCCCACAGGATTCCGGCGTAGGAATGTCCCATGCCGGCAATGATCATACCAATTCCCATGCAGACGGCAGAGAGAGTGCCGGCCACCGAGGGACCGTATTTATCCTGGATCTTTCCGCCGGGAATCATGAGCAGGGCAAAGATTATAATACACAATGACTTGGGGTTTGAGGCCTGCTCTGAAGTCAGAGCGCCGGTCCACCCGTGGGCCTTCATGTAGGCGTCGTTTGTAAGGTACTTGAGCCAGACGGACCAAGCGTAAAGAACACCCAGACATAAGTTGATGGTCGTACCAGCAAGAATAACGGACCATCCCCGCCCAGGTATTGAATCTACCGGTTGATTAAACCCCTTCGCATAAGGGTTAAATAGTGCCATCAGCACACCTCCTTAAGGTTTGAAATATTAGGTTGATTGACCGGAGCCCCTGCTTGTGTTCTTCAATTTAATTCTTTGCTAACCACGATTCCCAGACGCCTTTAAAAGGTAAAGACATCACTGTAAAGTGTCATTTTTAAAGAACAACCGTTGTGGAATGGTAGGGCATTAAATCAGCATCAAGGTCTCCGGTGGATAAAATAAAAACAGATTCAGATGGCTTGTACCACCCCCTTTCATTGCGGTTAAGGTTTATATTATATTGCCGCTATCTACAAACTTTGGCAAAGGATGCAAAGTGTTTTCCAAGCATGCGCTGAAGCGTTTAGATTTGTTCAAATTCAGCTTACAGGCTCAGGACAAGCTTTAATACCTTGGCCAAAAATTTCAAATGCCATTTCAAGGGTCGACTTCAAATAGTCTTTTTTGTTGTCGATCAAACGTTTGCTTTCTTCCCAAAGAACAATTCCTGAAAATAAAGCCCAGACAATGTCAGCCAGAGCTACAGGGTGCCTGTCAATAAATTCACCGTTTTTAATGCCTTGCTCAAATATCTTAGCCATTGATGCGAAAGAGACCCGGGACAACTCTTTGATGTCTTCAAGGAGATCCGGTGACAAATTTCTTAGGGTTTCACTCGATTGAAGGTGAAACATATTAATTAGTACCAGAGGATCGAATTCGTAAACCTCATACAGGGCTTCCTGGAGGGCTTGTATTTTTTCGGAAGGATCTAAAACTTTTTCTTTGAGGACATGTTCCAGTCTAATGCTCATATAATGGAGGATTCTCAAGGAAAGGGAGGCAAACAATTCATCTTTGTTTTTGAAATACAGGTAGATTGTTCCGGGGCTGAGTTCCGCTTCATTGGCAATATCTTCCATTGTGGCTTTGTTAAAGCTTTTTTCGGAAAATACCCTTTTGGCGGCGATCATGATTTGCTGACGCCTTCTTCCTCTTTCCCGTTCTTTCCTTTCTTTGATTCCCATAATTTACTGAACCGCATTTATTTATTTAAACCCTGTATAAATGGTATTTTTGATTTAGTCAAGCAAATTATCCCATTTTTCCCTTGCGGGCCGTGTTTTTGTCAGGATTTGATTAAGCTTTCAGTTGATGGTCTCGTAAATAGTCACGAATTCAACTATAGATGGTTAAGTAGAAAGGTTTATATACAAGTTGTAGTATTTTTTCAGGAACGAGGCTATACATGTAGTATCCGAGTCTCTGCAAGAATACTACAACCCGCCTGAGTCGGACAAGCGCAGTAGATAGGGCTTTTTACGACGACATCTCTGTTATTACCCCAGAATTTTCTTTATATAAGGACTATGGGTAATCTCATCGAAGCTTGTTTTGTGTTCTATTAGCTCAGGCAAATTTTTGAAATTAAATGTCAAAGTATAAATTGAACCTTCAAAGTTGGTAGGAGGAATTAATTTTATTCCCCTTGGAAGCCTTAATGCTTTAATCAGCTTTTCAAATGCCTTTTCAGCACTTGTTATGGCAGGCAAACGCCGTTGCTTTAAATAGGATCTTATTATGCGAGTCTTTTGATTTTTATCAAGAT
>JABMQM010000152.1 GCA_013203195.1 Desulfobacteraceae bacterium
GCGCCGGGGTGAAGACGGTAATTTTTCCGGCCAAAAATGAAGCGGATATCCAGGATATACACCCCGACATCAAAAAAGATCTTAAAATTTATGCCATGGATGAATTACCGGAAATTGTTAATCTGGTTTTGAAGTAAATACCAATTTAGATTCAACATTTCGTATTCAAACATTCATACCGTTCTGCTAAAACAGAGGGCAAGCTGTGGCCAATAACGGCATAACCATTTGTTTGGTGGACGATGATCACTCGGTCTGCAAAGCATTGAGGAGATTGATGAGTGCGGCTGGATTTAGTGTAAAAACATACGGTTCCGCACAGGAATTTTTAGATACCCGGCAAGCTTTCACCGAGACAGACGTCAATGAGAATCGGTCCGGGTATCGGGCTTGCATTCGTTTCGGAAGAGGGAGAACAGAATGGCTATAAAGGAAAAACGTCTGTGCAAGTGGAAGGAAGATGATATATCCGAAAAATTTGATAAATTCATAACCATAGTCAGTGATCCGAAATTCGTATGTAAAAAATGCGGCAGGGTGGCGAATAAGAAAAAGTTGTTGCACAAACCCGTGTCATTAAAATAGAATTACGTTTGCTATATTAAGTAAATATGGTTTTTGTTTTCTAAAGGCATGCTTTATTAATCTCAATAAAGCAACGAAGCCCTACATTTTCTAACCCCACAGCAAACTATGAGGAATTGAAAGTTCAAACAGAAAGGAGAGACCCATGGCAAAAGAAAAGAAGGTTGAGGAAGCTAAGCTCGAAGAGGAAGCCAAAGAAGAAAAAAATGGCAAAGAGGTAACAGTAGAGAAAAAGAAAGAAAAAAAGGCAAAGGCGGAGAAAAAGAAAAAAAAGAAAGACAAGGAAAAGATAAAAGCCAAGAAAAAGGATAAAAAGGGAAAAAAGAAAAAGAAAGCAAAAAAAGAGAAATAAAATAGCCTTGCAGCCCCGATTGAGGCCACGGCCTTTGGTTATGTCACCATCGAAAGGCATATAATCGTATACGATATCATCGTGAAATCGGATGGCTCGGTGCAAAATCTCAAAAATAGCTGCCTAAAAAGGGTTGCGGCACCCCCCATATGATTTCCCTGGAAAAAGTCCGATCTGTCTGCGAAGAAGGAGCAAAAGTACTCATCACCGGGACCGGCCAGTACGGCCTAATAGACGTATCATAGGGGCTGCAAAATATTTCAATTAAAAAGGATGCCTGTCAAAGCTGATGGCGACCTCTAAGACGACCCATGCCTGGAGCACTCCCGTTGGAAAGTGTGTCGGCCTATTTCATCTGACCTGCTAATACCGGATCATCATTGAGAAAGGCTATCAGCGGCTGACAGATACGATTAATATTCGAAAAGATATTAAACTATAAGTCTGGGATCAGCCATGAAAAACAATAAGGAAGACAAGCAAAAGATACCGGGAAAAAGAGGCGGCGATTTGAAAGCACCTGGGAAAGGTATGGTGAAGAAATCCGAATCGAAATCCAGTTCGGCCGGCCATGACAAACGGAATAGAAAAGAAAAGAGATCGGCAAAGCGGATAAATGGTCCCACGGCGCAACATAAAGGCGCTGAGAACAAAGTCGATTCGAAATTCAAATACGCCGATTCTAAAAAGCAGGTTCTAAAGATCCCGAAGCTTTCCAAAAAGAAAGAAAAAGAAGGAATCATCAAGGGAGCATTGGAAAAGCATTACTGTGCAGAAGAGTTGCAACCTTACCAGGCGGAATTGATCAAGATGCAGCGCCATCTGGAAAATACCGGCAAAAAAATGGTCGTTCTTTTCGACGGCCGGGATGCCTCCGGCAAAGGCGGAACGATTCGCCGGATCGTACGCTATATGAATGAGAAAAGGTATCGGGTGGTTGCCTTGGGCAAACCGAGCGAGCAGCAAAAAACAGAACTCCATATCAAACGTTATATTGAGCGCTTCCCCCATGCCGGAGAGATCGTTTTGTTTGACAGAAGCTGGTACAACAGAGCCTTGGTTGAGTCGGTGATGGGATTTTGTACCAAGGCTCAATATAAGCGATTTATGAAGAAGGTCATTATTTACGAACAAAATTTCCTCGAAGATGCCGGCAAAACCATACTGATTAAGCTCTATTTTTCAGTGACCAAGGACGAACAGAATAGGCGATTTAAAAGGAGAAAGAACGATCCTCTGCGGCAATGGAAACTTTCCGAAGTGGACCTGCAGGCCCAGGAATTATGGAATGAATTTACCATAAAAAAATTTATGTTATTGAAAAAAACCCATACAAAAAAATCGCCATGGTGGGTGATTCGATCGGACAATAAGCATCTGGCCCGACGGGAAACCATGAAGTTGATTCTTAATTCTGGACGATATAAAGGAAGAAGCCGCAAACTCAATTTCATACCGGATTCGGCTATCGTTATACCGGGCGACAAAGAATTAAAAGAAATGAAAAAGCAGCGCAAAAAACATGGTAGATTCCTGGCATGATTATCGATCATTTTAAAGCTTAAATGATTTTTGTATAAATAAAGGGGGGCCAGATGGCAAAAGAAAAAACTAAAAAAAACAAAAAGAAATCCATAGGTTTAGAATCGAAAAAATCCGAGCAAATTGCGCTAAAAGAGGAAAAGGCCTCCAAAGGCAAAAAGAAATCAAAGAAGAAATGCAAGAAAAAAGAAAAAAAGCTAAAGAAGAGCTTGACCGAACACACCAGTTTTAAAAATTTAAACAAGAAAAAAACAAAAAACCGCCAGGCCGTTTGGGTAAAAAAATTCACCCTTGAATATGAAGAAGAGCTGAACAGGCTTCAGATCGAACTTTTAAAATGGCAAAAACATGTCATTGCCAATGAGAACCGCATTTTGTTGTTATTTGAAGGGCGGGATGCCGCTGGAAAAGGCGGCACGATCAAAAGGATTCTCGAACATTTGAACCCACGGGGTGCCCGGGTTGTTGCTCTTTTAAAGCCCAGCGACAGGGAACGAACCCAGTGGTATTTTCAAAGGTATATCCATCAACTCCCCTCCGGCGGAGAAATTGTACTGTTCGACCGCAGCTGGTACAATCGCGCCATGGTAGAGCCAACAATGGGTTTCTGTACCGATGAAGAAAATAAGCGCTTTTTAAAAGACACCCCAATGCTTGAGTCCATGCTGGTTAAGAACGGAATTATTCTGTTCAAATTCTTTTTCTCTGTATCTAAAGAGGAGCAGCTGCGCCGGTTTAATGCGAGAGAGACGGACCCATTGAAGCAGTATAAAATCTCACCGGTTGATAGAGAGGCTCAGGAAAAATGGGATGATTACACCGTAAGAAAGTTCCAGATGCTCAATGAAACCAACCGAACGATTTGTCCCTGGACGATTATCCGTTCCGATAACAAGAAAAAGGCAAGGCTCAACTGTCTCAAGCATATTCTGTCCAATGTCGAGTACGAAAACAAAATCTCTGCCGAAGAACTCCAGATCGATCCTGAGGTAGTGGTATCGGGCATTGATGAAATCAGGTTCATGGAAGATCATTTAATGACAGGCATTGAACTGCCCGGATGATTTAAGTTTTTCAGTGCGGTTTGGTTCGGCTTCCGGCGGAATTACGCTCGCGGGCCAAGGAACAGCCCGGGTATATTTCCAGTGAGATATTGCGAAGCCTTGATGATCCCGAAGATTTCCCGTTAATTCAATTTTTTTCCTGCGCGGTACATTTCTGCATAAATATCCGGCAAACCATTCTTTTTCAATCCTTTAACCACTACTTCCACCGGATAGGGGATGCGGAAATGTTCTACGTCTATTGTCTTCGAATAAACCTTCAAAATTGCGAAAGAGACTCGCGGATCTCCGTCAAACATGCGTCCCGCACTGCCAGGATTGATAAAATGAACCCCATCAATCATTTTATAATAGGGTGTATGAGAATGGCCCATGATATGAACTTGGTAGCGAGGACTCTTTGCCAGTTCACGAAAGCGGGTTTCAGGTATGCCCGGAAACAGGGTTTCATCCTTATCATCGAGGGTTCCATGGAATACGCCGACATGGAGGTTTCCTATGGTAAAATCGGCTTGTCTGGGTAATGATTTCAAGTACTTAACATTTTCCGGAAGTAAGTTTTCAGATGTCCAGAAGTACATGACGCGCTTTTCTTCTTTTTTAGGTCTTTTTAATTTCTTCCCTTTTAAGATTCTCAATATGCGCCTGTCCGTATTTCCCAATATGCAGACAGATTTTTTTCTTTTTCGGAACCACTGGATCGTTTCGTTGGGAAAGGTACTGTAGACAGTAAAGTCACCCGTGTTAATAATCCGATCGAACCGGTATGCCCGGACATAGCTTTGTATCGCTTTTAATGCCGGATAGTTGGCGTGAATATCACCCAGTACAAGTATTTTTTTCATTAGGCAGAGCGGTCGTAACTGCGGCTGTGTCAGCGAGATGCCTTATTTATGGATTAACGGAAGCGGGCTTGCCGACATTCAGGAAGTAATATCCCTTATCGTTTTGGAAAATGATTGAATTTCCTTGGTTAATTCTTTGTATTTCTTTTTTTTCGATTTTTTCCCGATTTTTTTCAGTGTTAAAGTAAGGGCATCGGTTTTCTTAATGATATTTTTCTTGACCTTTTTGGAAAGGTCCTCTTGACTTTTACCCAGAGCTTTGAGGCGCGCTTTAAGCTTGGTCGATCGTTTCTTGAAATCAATATATAATTCCAGATATTTTTTTTTCCACAAAGGCTTTAAATCTTCATTTACCCGGTTTAAACTCTTATTAAGCCTTTGAATCTTTTTCTGCAAATCCCGGTTGATCTCCTCGATTTTTCTTTCTTTGGCAGACATGGTCTCACCGGGCAATTTTTTCTGTTTTTCCCTATAATATTCAGTCACAGAGATCTTGATCAGCTTGGCATAATGTGCGCCGATCGATTTGATCTCGGCCAGTTTTTCCAACGGCATTTCATAAAGCTGCTTTATGGTTGTAATGCCAAAATCGTTCAGCAATTGCATGCGAGTGACTCCGACATGTTTCAACTGGGTTAGATCATTCTGTTTCATAATAATCCCCTTTCAGCGTCGCCCTCTCTGTAGAGGGCAATGGTGTTATCTAATTGAACCGTATCAATTTATCATTTCTTTCTTTTCGGCTTTCTCATCTTACCACCTGCAGTAAGGATGGTGAATCAGATTTGCATTCAAGTACCTCGGGTCTGCAGTCACTTCCTCACCGATCCATTCAGGTTTTTCGAATTTTTGGTCTTCACTTTCAAGCTCCACCTCGGCCACGATCAATCCTTGGTTTTCACCGCAAAACTCGTCGACCTCCCAGACGAATCCTTTGTAGGCGATTTTGCACCTCATCTTTTCGATGAGAGGTTTTTCGCACAGGTCATCCAGCATGGCTTCAGCTTCTACCCCGGGGATTTCATATTCGTACTCAGCCCGGACAGCTCCCCGAGAGATACCCTTGACGGTTAAATATCCTTTGTCACCAATAATGCGCACACGCACAGTTCTTTCTTTAACACTGTTTAAATAACCCTGGCGATACATCACTCCTTGCTCCTTACGCCAGGTCCCGTTGTTTACCAGGAATTTTCTTTCAATTTCCAGGGCCATCGCCACCTCATAAAATTCATGGTCTTCCGGTTATACAATCCCTTCGCGATTCTAGACAACGTCCGCCTTCGGCGGACTCAAAAGTATGTTTTCTTGAATTTTAGTCCACAGGTTTTGATATGCTTTTGAAGCCACTGAAGCCGGCGCAAAGGCCGCAACCGGTTCACGTTCAATCCCCATTCTTTCGATCTGTGACAAATATGGAATAAGGCTTCGTAAAACACCGTTAAACTCCTTAAACGCCATCGCCATGAGGGCGTGGTGCATTTTTTTACGCCGGTCGACCATCGAAAAAAAGGTATAAAATTTACTAACATCATATTGGTTCTTTTTACAGAAAGAGAGTAACTGTCGATGGGTCCGCACCGACAGCGTTGTGGGAATAAGTGGAACAAGGGTGTAATCAACAGCATTGAATATATTCTCGGCCAGAATACTGATGGTGACCGGACAGTCAAGAATGATCAGGTCATATTCAGCCTTAAGAGGCTTCAGTATTTTCCTCAACCGCTGCTTTGAGCGCTTGAGTTTGCCAAAAGCGGTATCTAAATTGCGATGAGTGAAATCGGCCGGCAGCAGATCCAGGTTGTCATAATCAGTGCCTTTAATGCTTTTTTTTAACTGCATACCTCCCTTAATAAACCCTTCTGTGCCGAACTTGAGTTTGGGTTTGATCCGAAAATAATAGGTTGCCGAGCTTTGAGGATCGAGATCACAGATCAGGGTTTTCGCGCCTGCCTGGGCTGCCAAATAGGACAGGTTTACTGCTGCTGCCGTTTTGCCCACTCCCCCTTTATTGCTGTAGAGTGCCAGGGTTGTCATGCCGTCGCCTCTTTCGTTTTTGATGCAAAAAGGTCTTGAAACAGCCTCTTATTGGGGGGCGCTGCAAAGTTGGTATAAGTTTTGGCAAACGCATTTTTCACGATCTGTTTGTTTCTATTCAATGTTCCGATCAGACTGCCGATGGCCACAAGCACTTTTTGGGAATTCGGATCGATTGCGGGCATTTCCCCGGCAATGTCCATCAGATAGTCTTGCTGAACACAAAGATCATTAAAGTCCCCTAAATTATCCTGCAATTTCTTTAATTGTTCGATCAGGCTATCGATTGTTTGGCGTGCAAACAGACTGGAGAAAAATTCCATCAGGTATCGCAGTTTTTTACATTCAATTCTCAATGCATGCAGTTTTTCGTCCTCGGTTTTTTCAAGAATCAGGTTGCCGGCCTTTACAATACTCCGATATTGCTGATAGATTCTTTTCCGTGCCAGACGAATGATCGGGAGGCCGGCATTAGATGCGGTCGGCGAAATCTGCTGCGGTTCATTTAAAAACGACTCCCAATCCTGCATAATTCGTGCAATTTTTTTAGACTCCAAACCGCTGATGACCTTTTTTAGCGCCTTTGATCGTTGTTTTCGTAAGTAGCCAAATAAAGGACTAATGTCATCACGCAAGCCGGAAGGAAGCATCGCTTTGTAGGTCTCCTCTTTGAGCAGATAGACGTCTAAATCGCGCAACTGGTTGGAGAGTTTACCCACAAAAGCAAAATCTTTTTTAAATCGACCGATGCTCTCTGGCGGAAACACAGATTCAATCTGACTCAAAGCAGAGCGCGTGCGCCGAATAGCGACTCGGAAATCATGTAAAAATTCCGTATCCAGGTCTTTCTCAATCTTGTTTTGATTGATTTTCATTACCTGCAACAAAAAGCGTAAAATGATTTTGGCGGCTTCATCAGAGCGCATCTCGGGATCAAGCCGTATTTGCAACTTTGAAGAGTAACTGCCCGGTTGTTTTTCTACAGCCTCAAGGGCTTTAAAGAAAATATCTTCTTTTTTGCAAGTTGCAAATCCGCTCTCCTTGAGTCGTTTGATCAGATTGCGAGAATCTTTCTGATATCCTTTAACCGGGTTCAACCACAAATATGCAGCCAATACCGGTGCGTTTTTACCACGGGATGGCCGAATCTCTTCGTAAACCAAGCGGGCCACGGTTTTTTTGTCCTGATTCAAAATGCACCATGGCGTTGAACGGGAATGTACTTCAACGAGCTTGAATAGAGCCCGCATTTTTATGATCGGTGCCAATTGTTCTTTTAATTTGCTATCGTAGAAATCCCATATAAAAACCGGCGGAGAGGCAATTTCAGTGCCGTGGATAATTTCGTTTTTAAACAGCTTGCGTAAAAATAGTTTATTTCCGGATGCATACAAGACCAACGATTTGTCAAATAAGCGCCAGTCAAATGTATCGTAGATCACCATACTCTTGCGCGCGGGTCGCTCTTTTTTGATCGCATAATGATCGGCCAGTCCGCTAATCAGCTGCTGTTCATCATACCCATCAGGCAAGTTAAATTTTAAATGATTATGCATGCTTTGGTCCTAAATCCGGCTAAACCCATTCATCCTGGTACTGCCTCGGATAATCAAAAAAGACGGATTCACCTTTACCGTCTCGCACGTTTTCCCAACGATCCACATTAAACCTGATGCAGTAAACTCCGGTGGTAGGGATGTTGTCTACCGGGTTTTTTTTCAGCAGTATGTCAGCAAAGTCATTGAAACCGGGGTTATGCCCGAACAGCATAATCGTTTCATAATCATCGTCCAGATTTCTCACCATTTCGAAAAGATACCATGCGCTGGCATGATAAATTTTTTCATCAAAGATAATCTTCTTTTTCGGGTAGCCGATGGCTTTGGCAACAGCTACGGCCGTTTTTCTGGCTCTTTTTGCAGGACTTGACAGAATAAGGTCGGGCATAATTCGTCGCTCTTGCAATTTTTCCCCCATAAACGGTGCATTCATTTTGCCTCTTTTATTCAAAGGTCTGTCAAAGTCGTCCAGACTTGCATTTTTCCAACTCGATTTGGCATGTCTGACCAGAATAATTGTTTTCATCTCGAATGATACTCCTTTCAAGCTTTCGAATCGAACAGAATATGACAGATTTTATATTATGTCCGCTTTCTAAAAACAAGCCGGCAGAAAAATTTCATTTACTTAGAAAAAATGCAGTGATAATATACTTTTATCTTATAACAGTTTCGCTTGGAGGTCAATTATGAAAAGTCCATTGGCGCAAAAACAATAATTTATCCCGCTCCGATTCTGATTGTGAGAACATATGACAAAACAGGAAAACCAAATATTATGACCGCCGCTTGGGGAAGGATATGCTGTTCTAAGCCTCCATGTGTTACGGTATCACTGAGAAAAGCAATGTACAGCTATGGTAATATTTTGGCCAACAAAGCATATGCTATCAATATTCCTTCTGAAAAATATGTTAAGGAATCTGATTATTTTGGATTGGCATCAGGAAAAACAAAGGATAAGTTTTCAGCGACCGGACTCACACCCATAAACAGCGACTTGGTAAAAGCACCTTATATAAAGGAATTCCCATTTATTTTGGAGTGTACACTCTTGCATACATTTGAAATCGGGTTACATACCCAATTTATTGGAGAAATTGTTGACGTTAAGGTTGATGAGAGTGTAATGGATGCCAATGGAAATCCCGATATAGAAAAGGTCAAACCAATTATATTTTCCCTTTCATCTAAAACTTATCATGGTGTCGGAAAAAAGATTGGAGATGCTTGGTCTATTGGAAGGGATATCATGTGACTTATACACCATTTGTGTTTTTGTGCCTTGGTGTCAAAACTATTTTTAGTTCCGGGCGGTCACGTTATTAACCGCAGAGACTTTTCTTTGAGGTATTCAAAGACGTCGGGTCCTTCAGCGTCGGCCTGCTCCTTTTGCGATGCTACTTTGTGGACAAATTCAATTTTTTCCTTGTCAAAACTGCCAACCTGCCGGTCGATTAAATTCAAAGAGTTGTGGATCAGGCTGTAAATGACCATGGGACCGA
>JABMQM010000153.1 GCA_013203195.1 Desulfobacteraceae bacterium
AATCTCGTCTGCCTGGAAACATGCCGAAACTGGACGCATTTCCCTATGACGGGCGCATCCCCAAGGAAGATAAATTGAAGCGTGTGGTGACGAATTTATTGTCCGGCCCTCGGGCTGCGGATCATGTGATCGCGCTGACCGACGTGAACACAGGGAGTCAACCGCCCGATTTCCAGGATGCAACCGATGCTAAGAACCGGATGACCCACTGGGTAGGACCCGAAGAGAGATTTCATCCCCACGCTTCCCAATACGATTTCGAAGCCTGGTTGCTACCTTATTGGTCAACGATCCAACGTTTGGCGGGCCACAACAAAGCCGCACCTTCGAGCAATGCCGAAACGGTGAATCATAACAATCCCCCTTCTTATAGGATCAAGGAGATCTTCGAAATCGGCCGGTGTAGAGACAGCTATGTCAAGCCACGCGACGCCGGACGGATTTTACGCGAGAACGATCTGACGGTGGCTATCAATCAATGCACGGAACTCAAGGCGTTTGTGAACACGATTCTATCGGTGTGTGGTGGAAAGGTTATCCCATGAGGTATTTTTGCATATGACCAAGTTATCCGACAAAATCCGAAACATGATCGCCCGACAGGTGAAGAACCGAGGAATCGTTGTCTGGTACGACCCCGAAAAGGCATACGCCGGTTTGGTCCAGGACCTGGATTTTCCAGAAACCACGGTGCTACAATACGCTGATTCATTTTTCCGCCTTCGCCATGAACTGGAACCCCACCTGGAGTTTGTTACCGCCGAGGCAAAACCCAAGGACGGATGCGGTGTTGCTCCAAATGTTATCGTCTATATCCCCATGGAACGAGGCAAGACATCCTTTGCCTTGATCGAAGCCGAAGCTGCCGGCGTAGTGGTCGAACCCGGAGCGGAATCTCTGGAAAGGAACAGCCGGTTGCGGGTCCAGGCGGAATCGTTCTTTTTGGAGGTCGCCCCGGAAAAGGCCGCGCACCTGGCAAGGCAGGTGGAGGAAGGGTTGCTTACGCTTGAAGACCTGGACCGCATTTCCGAGGAAGTGGGTAGCATCACCTCGGGCGCGCTTAAACTGGTTTTCGGCGCGGCATCTCCCATCGAATCCATCATCGAGTTCGCCTCGGGATCGGGCAAAGACGCCAAGATTTCCCAAAAAAAGGCCATAGGCGAATTGCGAAGCTTGGTGCAATCGGAATTGGGTCTTGATTTCGGGGACACATCATCCCCCAAGGAAGCCCGCCGGACCTTGCGCAGAATGATCTTGCTGGCCGAGTTCACGGCCGCCATTCCCGAAGCCGGAAGGCCGCCGGCGCTCGGTCCCGTCAGCTTACCCGAAAAACCCGTGCAATTGGATGCGCTGAAGCACTTGTGCGAGACCTGGCGCAACCGTGTGGATTTCCGCGACGGTTATATCCAGGCGGCTCGTGATCTGGAGGAAGCCGCCGGCATTGCCCAAATGAAATTAAATCCCGGTGATGTGGAGGCGGTGGAAACATTTCCCTGCATCGAGTCCCTGCTCATCCGGTCCGCACAGATAGCCTTGCTTGAAGGGCGGATGGAAGAAGCGGCGTGTCTGGCCAAATCACGAAAAAAATCCTTCTGGAGCCGCGAGCAGCCCGAGCTTTTGTTGCGATGGTCTGCCATGGAGCTTGGCGGAAGTTTCATAAAGGAAGCCGCCAAGCTTCGTGACCGCATTAAAAAGCTGGATTTTTCGGCAAGTGAGATGATCCGGGCCTACGCCCTTTTTTCGGAACCCTGGATGATGGCGGATCGCTTGCATCGTCATTTTGAAAGCCGCCTGCTCAACCTCGACCCGGATGAAACGGAAGAAGACGACTTTGAAAAATTCACAGCCAAGGTCCGAAGGAAATACGCGGACCTGACCGATGAACTGAACCGCACCTTTGTGGGGCGCTTCCAAAAAGCCGGCTTTGAAATAGAGGGCATCCTGCCTCAGGCCCGTATTTTTTGTGACCGGGTTGACCCCGCACTGGCCAAAAAGAAAAAGACGGTGTTTTTTCTTGTGGATGCTTTACGCTATGAAATGGCGTCCGAACTTCTGGAGGGAATGGACAAGGATTTCGATGTCACCCTTGAACCTGCCATCAGCAGCCTGCCCTCTATCACGTCAATTGGAATGGCCTCTCTTTTGCCCGGAGCGGAAAAAGGATTGGACTTGGTCTCCGCCAAGGGAGGGTTGACCGTTGTCCTGGAGGGCCGGCCCCTCAAAGACCGCAAAAGCCGTTTGGCATACATGGAGGAAAAAGTATCCGGCAGATTCATGGCCTTGAAACTGGCAAACGTATTGAGGCTCGGGGCCAAAAGAAAAAAGGAATTGAAGGAAGCAGACCTGATTGTCGTGACTTCCCAGGAAATTGACCGCCTGGGCGAGGATGGCGACGATTACGCGGAGACCCGCCGCTTTATGGACGACATGTTGGAGCAACTTCGCCGCTCGATCCGGATTCTTGCAAAACTGGGGGTCGAACATTTTATTATCACGGCGGACCATGGATACCTTTTTAACGACCAAATCGACCCTGGATTGCTCATGGATTCTCCCGGGGGGACCGTGCTGGAACTCCACCCCCGGGTTTGGATCGGAAAGGGAGGGACAGATGCCAAGGGGTATGTGCGCGTGGCGGCAAGTGAGCTTGAGTTCGGTGGCGACCTGGAAATGGCTTTCCCTCGCGGCCTTTCCTGCTTTCGGGTAAGGGGGGGCGTCGGGGGATATTTTCATGGCGGCATTTCGTTGCAGGAGATGGTGATTCCTGTCGCCGTCCTGCAAAGCAAGGCATCGGCTGGGATTGGTGCCGCAACCGGGATACAGGTCCGCTTGGAGTTCGGGAAACCCTTGATCACCAATCGTTTTTTTTCTATGGTCGCCACGTTTGATGCGCAGGGGCTTTTCCCGCCGGAGGTGGTCAGAGTTCGGGCTGCCGTGCTTTCAAAGAAAAAGGAAGTGGGTTTCTGCGCCATGGCTGCCTATGGCTATGAAGAGGGGTCGCGCGAAATCACCATGCGAAAAAATGAACCCAACGCCCTAACCTTCATGCTCTCGGAAGACACTGGGGTTGAAAAAGTGACGGTTCAAATCGTGGATTGCCATACTCAGCTTGAGTTGGCTTCGATGGCCGATGTCCCGGTCAAACTGGGGATTTGATAATGGATGATGCTCTTGACCAGAAAGTAACGGATATTTTTGCAGGCAAAGTGGTCCGCAAAGACCTTGTTCGAAAAATCAAGGTGGGCGTGAACGTCCCGGTATTTGTTCTGGAATACCTTTTGGGGAAGTATTGCGCCACCGATGATCTGATCGCGATAGACGCCGGCCTTCGTGTGGTGAACAACACTCTGGCCGAGAATTTCGCGCGGCCCGAGGAAGCCAATAAGGCACAGGCCCTGGTCAAGGAAAAGGGGCGGCATACCTTTATCGACAAAGTGAAGGTCCGTTACCTTGCCCAGGATGACAAATATTGGGCCGAACTGGTTAATTTTGGAAACAAGTACCTTCACGTGCCAGACCGTTTCGTCCGAGAGTTCGACCGGCTTTTGATGGGCGGGGTCTGGGCGCAGGTGGAAATCCGGCATCAATACGATGAAGAGGCCCGAGGTCGACGCAGTCCATTCTGGATCGAGCAGATCACCCCGATACAATTGGCCAACTTCAATCTGGATGAATACCGTGAGGACCGATCCCGATTCAATTCCGAGGAATGGGTGGACCTGCTCATCCGTAGCGTCGGTTTGGAGCCGACCCAGTTTGACCGCAGGCTGAAACTGTTGTTTCTGTTGAGATTGGTTCCCCTGTGCGAGGCAAACTACAATCTGGTGGAACTGGGGCCGAGGGGCACGGGCAAATCCTTCGCGTATCAGGAACTGAGTCCCTATTCCATTCTCCTCACAGGTCCGACGACCGTGGCCAATCTGTTCTACAATATCGCATCCGGAAAGATGGGTCTGGTCGGCCTTTGGGATGCCGTGGGCTTTGATGAGGTAGCCGATCTTCAGAAAATGCCCAAGGAAGTGGTGACGACGCTAAAAACCTACTGCGAATCGGGATCATTCGCCAGGGGGAAAGAATCCCTATCCGGACAAGCCTCCATCGCAATGTTCGGCAATACGAACCAACCCGTGGAGGTCATGGTCCGGTCCTCGCACCTGTTCATGCCCATGCCTGATGTGATCCGGGATGACCTGGCCTTCCTGGACCGCATCCACTGCTATCTTCCAGGATGGGAAGTCCCCAAGATGCGTATGGAATTTTTCACGGATCACTATGGGTTCGTGGTCGATTATCTTGCCGAGGCCATGCGTGTACTTCGCCGGCACAATTACACCGAGTTGGTGGACAAGTATTTTTCGTTTGGAAAACATCTGAACGCCCGTGATGTGAAAGCCGTAAGAAAATCGGTATCCGGCCTGGTCAAACTCATCTATCCGGAAGGAGAAGTCACCAGGGATGAAATGGCGGAACTGCTTAGCCTTGCTTTGGAAAGTCGGCGCCGGGTGAAGGAGCAGTTGAAAAAAATAGGGGCATTCGAGTACCACCAGACCTCGTTTTCATATCGTGACAAGGAAACAACGGAAGAAACTTACGTCGGGGTGCCCGAGGAGGGTGGAAGAAATCTCATAGCCACCGACCCGCTTGCACCCGGCTGCTTATACACGGCATCCGTGAACCCCGAGGGAAAGGTTGGCCTGTATCGGATTGAGGTGGGAGTTTCCTCTGGAACGGGAAAACTAAAGCTTGCCGGAGGCCTCCAAAACCAGATGAAGGAATCCGTACAGAGGGCATTCGCCTTTCTCCAGGGCCACAAGGTCCCGATGGGGATTGCCAGTGTGTTCGACACCACAGACTTTCACGTTGAATCCATCGACCTGTTCGGGAATAAAATCATTTGTGAGGCCGGTGTCGCTTTCATTGTCGCAATATGCTCCGCCATCAAGAAAGTCCAAGCCATGCCCGGTCTGGTAATCCTTGGAGACCTAAGCATCCAGGGAAATATCAAGGCCGTCCAGTCCCTGGTGGAGCCCCTTCAAATGGCCATGGAAAACGGAGCGAGACGAGCCCTGATCCCTCTTGAGAACAAACGTAATTTCCTTGAGGTGCCTGGTGAAATAATGGAGACGGTTGATCCGATTTTTTACTCCGATCCGCAAACCGCAGTCATGAAGGCACTTGCCTTGAAGTAGAACAAGCAAAGTGAGTGGCTTTGAAATCGTCGAGGAAATAAAACATAGGCCCACCCGGATCGCAATTGCAGGGCGGTCCTGGGTTATTTCATAAAAGGTACATAACGGTGGATTTTGAGCCACAAAATGTGTTACAGTCAAAAAACAATCAAATAATTAAATTTTAAATATGTTTATTGGCTCAAAAAAACACTATATATTGTGTATAAAAGCTAATAGTAACTCAGATAAATAAAAACAAGACTATATGGTATGTCAATAAATTATCAATTTATTGACAACTATACTCGGTGATGTTAGCTGATCTAGTTAATCATTTTGCCACATATTGTTGCAAATGTTTGACATTCCACAAATAATGCACAGATTTAGGTCCGGCTTTAATCTTTGATGTAGCTTTTTGGTATCATAATTGCATCTATTACAATGAAAAAGAATGATCAAATTTCCTGTTAAATATTTTAACAAGATAGTACCTGATGCTTTTCATGGAACAGAGTTAGAAACTGCAAGAAAAATTCGCAACGACAAAAAATTTATAATAAACTTAAGTGAGCAAAACTACCTTGGTGATGGCGTTTACTTTTATGAAGCCTCATTAGAACATGCAAAAATATGGGGTAGAAGAAAATCTAAAAATGGAAAAATCGGAGTTATCCGCTCAGCCATTAACCTCGGAAGATGCCTTGACCTCCACAATAAGGACCACTTAAATTTTTTAAGAGAAACAGCAAATGGATTGTCTGGGCGCACAAAAAAAGTGCTAACCGATACATTTGTGATAAACTTTGTTGCTCAACTGGCCGATAATAGTGGAAACAAAATCGATACAATTAGGGCAACACATGCTAGGAATATAAGACTCTCGGCCAAAATTTTTCGTGGATCTCGTTTTTACTATGATATTGCATTGATGATTTGTGTGCGGAACTTAAAAAACATAATTACATGCTCATTAATATACAAGGGAGATTAACATGGCTGATAAATGGTTTGAAAAACTAAAGATGGAGGTAGATTCTTTCATAAAGAGTGCTTCAGACAATGAGATTGAAGAGGTTTTTACAAAAGCAAAATATAATGTATATAAACACATTAAGACTCCAATTATAGAACATCATTATAATATTGGAAAATTTCTGTACAAAGACGCTTTTAGTATCCCGCTAAAGGAGGCCATTCTTCCAGTTCATACAATAGGGGCTTTAACGTTCACTAAATTTTCAAAGGCTGATGAATACGATTATTGCCTTGCTGCATAGGTAATGTAATGACTGAAAAAGAAAAAAGCTTTCTCAAACTTCATGCGATACAGCTTAGCTCCATAAGCGTAGTAGAATTGTATATACGAACTAATCAATATCCTGACCCTTCAATTAAATTAGAACTTGACGATGTTCCGATGTTGATTGGCCACAGCGAATATGACGAAGAAAGCAATTCGATTCAGGTTTCAGCTAAAATAGAAATCGGCATAGAAGAAGGTTCAGACAAAAAAACTCCATATTCTTTAAGAGTTGAACTTGTAGGAGATTTTTTTGTAGATGAAACTGAGTTCCCAATAGCTCAGATTTATGATTGGGCTGCCAGAAATGCTCCGATGATATTGCAACCTTATCTGAGGGAACATGTATTCGCCCTTACTGCCAGAGCTGGATTTAACCCGTTGATACTTCCGTTAATTGAAGTACCAACTTTGGTGCAAAAACAAAAAGAAATTATTGATGACGAAAGCTAATAACAAAATATTATATTAGCAAGAAATATCAAGCGTTAATCAACCCTGGGCTTAAGCTATGGCCCAGGGTTTTTTGTTCCGAAACTGTTGGGTATACTGTTGGGTGTTGGTTTTTTATAAATAATAAAAGGGCTCATAATATTTCATAAACCCTTGATATTTAATTGGTACGCCCGGCTGGGTTCGAACCAGCGGCTTTCAGCTCCGGAGGCTGAACAACATTTTTTGTCTTCTTTTGCCCATCCTTGTAAGACCCCTCTGAAAACAGCTGATTTCACTTAAAATAAATTTGTCTAATTTTGCTTGACTCGTACCTTTTTGTACTGATATGTAAAAAATGTGTTGGGTATAGTGT
>JABMQM010000154.1 GCA_013203195.1 Desulfobacteraceae bacterium
CCTGGGGCCGATGCCGGCCTGAAAAAGGTTTTTGCCGCCATTGGTGTGCCGGATAAAGCACCCTTCAAACCGGATCCTTTTCAGCTTGAGGCTCTCGCGGCAATTGCAAAGGCCGACTGCCTGGTAACCGCTCCCACCGGTGCCGGTAAAACCTGGATAGCTCAACAGGCCATTGCCCGGGTTCATGCTGAAAAAGGCAGATCCTGGTATGCTTCTCCTCTAAAGGCTCTCACCAATTCAAAATATTCCGAATTTTCAAAAATATTCGGCCCGGAAAACGTCGGCATTTTAACCGGTGACCGCAAAGAAAACTCCGATGCACCCGTTATTGTCGGGACAACCGAAATTCTGCGCAATCAGCTCTATGATGCCATGCACGCGGGAGCTCTCCTGGGCACCGATTTTGTCATCCTTGATGAGGCCCATTTTTTGGGTGACGAGGACCGGGGCGTTGTCTGGGAAGAGACCATGATCTATCTCCCCTTCAGAATACCATTGCTTTTACTTTCGGCCACCATCGGCAATGCCGGTCACATTGCGGACTGGCTGTCGTCAATCCGCAAAAAAAAATGTATTGTTGTCGAAGAGACAAAACGGCCGGTACCGCTTTACCCTCTTTTTTTTCATCCATCCGGGACGCTCCTGCCGTTTGCTTCCCCGGGTAGTCCTCCCAAAAAAATGAGACTCCACAAAAAGGTCGCTGCTTATGCAAGCAGCAAGCGCCCCCTCTTCCTGGCACCGCCCCGCAAACTTCCCCCTTTTGGTGATATCATGCGTGTTTTAAAAAAATATCGCCTGCTGCCGGCCATATTTTTTCTTAAATCCCGGGCTGATTGTAACCACGCCCTTGATCTCTGTCACGATGGCCTGATACACGACCGGAATCGGAAAGAAAGACTCAGCCGCAGAGTTGACACGCTTGTGTCTCAAAGTCCTCATATTGCCGGACACCGCCAGTTGTGGCATCTTGAGCACCTGGGTGTGGGAGCTCATCACAGCGGGCAGCTGCCGGCATGGAAGCTGGTTTTGGAAACTCTGATGACGGAAGGGCTGTTAGAAGCGGTCTTTGCGACATCCACAGTTGCCGCTGGGGTAAACTTTCCGGCCCGAACGATTGTTTTTCTCAATTCAGACCGCTTCAACGGCCAAGAATTTGTTGCGCTAACTCCAACTGAATTTCATCAGATGACCGGGCGCGCCGGGCGTCGTGGAATGGACCATATCGGATTTGCCTTAGCAATCCCCGGCAAGTTCATGAATATTCGGTTAATCGCCAGGACACTCGCCTTACCGCCCTCTGATGTTATCAGCCGGATCAAGATCAACTTTTCCATGGTGCTTAATCTGCTGCTTTCCCACACCCCCGAACAAATCGAAGATCTTCTGCATAAGTCCTTTGCCACCTATACGATTATGAAAGGACAACCGCGGGAAAGCCTCAAAATCGATCACAAATACTTGTGGCGAGATTTTTTGAAACATCTCGACTTTCTGAAAGAAACAGGATATGTTACCAAGAGTGGCGCACTGACCAATGACGGTGTATGGGCATCACGACTGAGAGTCGATCAACCCCTCATGATCGCAGAAGGTTTCAGGTTAGGAATTTTTCCGGAAACAGATCCGGTAATGCTTGCCGCCATCATTGCATCATTCGTGTATGAACGGGAGTCGAATGACAAAATTGAGCGGGCATTTGTACCTAACAAGCTGGCAAAAACCTTTTCAGCGGTAACAAAACAACTGCGATCATTCGCGGACTGCATGTCCAAGCGAGGTTTCAGCGTCAGACCGATGGTCTTAAACCCGGCAGCTATTATGTTTGCCTGGGCAACCGGTCGGCCCTGGAAAGAGGTTGCATCCATAGCCGCAATCGAAGAAGGTGACCTTGCCATGTTAATCCTCCGTACCGCCGACAACTTGAGACACATCAGTACCCTTGGACAGGTTTTCCCTGAAGCTGCTGTAGCAGCGGCAACCGCAATCGAACTTGTCATGCGGAACCCGGTGACAATGGATTACGACACGTAGTGAAAGACAGAAGGCAGAGGACAGTTATCAGTGAATAGTAAACGGTAAACAGTGATCAGTAACGAGAAACGAATAACTAGAACCCCGCAACTCGCAACGGAGAGGGGCTATGCCTCTATACGACTTTTCTGAATTTTTAAGGTTGTCTTCGGCTTTAAATTATAATCTGAGTGCTGCGTCTTTAAACCGCTATAATGTCCTGATGTTCATTATTGACGGCAAACACTTCCATTCCAATGACACTGAGGA
>JABMQM010000155.1 GCA_013203195.1 Desulfobacteraceae bacterium
AAACAGGGCTGTTTGCAGCCTTCAGCGTAACTGCTTACAAAAATATTTTGTATTTTGTGTTTTGTATTTAGTGTTTTGTTTCAAAGATATGCTGACATACCATCTTGTTAAATAACCAAACACTAAACACCAAATACAAAATACTCTCGTAAAAAATCAAATATTTTACTTTTTACGAGATCATCAAAATTAGTGCCTTAAGCCTAAAACGTTCGTAAAAGCCGTTTTTCGACTTTTTTACGAAGTCATTTCATTCCCTCCTTTTAGATCCCACCTTTTTGCACTTGAACCTTGCATAAGTGTTATGTTATTCTAAACTATTCATAAAGAATGCCGATAGTTCTTAATAATGGACATTCGTACAATCAGTAGTTTTCAGTCAAAAACTATGCAGAATGGAAGGCAAATAAGATGCCAAGGAAGAACCTCGCGTCTTTAATGAGAGAGAACAAGAATGCAAATCGTAACGACCCACAAAAACACCGATTTTGATGCTCTGGCTTCTGTTGTGGCAGCCACAATTTTGTATCCGGACGCGATTCCGGTGCTTCCAATAAACGTAAACCCCAATGTAAGAGCCTTTTTGTCCCTGCATAAAGACCTGTTCAACATGCATTCATCCAATCAAATCGACTTTAAAGACGTAAATAGCTTGATTGTGGTTGATGCCAACAGCTGGGGGCGCCTGGATAGAATGGATGCTCTCAAGCAGGTTGATAATTTAGAAATTATACTCTGGGATCATCATTTGAATGTAGGGGATATTAGCCCTGACTGGAAGTGCCAGGAAGAGATGGGGGCCAATATTACTCTGATGATGCGCCAATTAAAAGCCCAAAAAACAATTTTAACTCCTATTCAGGCTACCCTGTTTTTGGCAGGAGTCTATGAAGACACCGGCAATCTAACGTTTCCATCATCGAAACCCGAAGACGCTTATACCGCTGCATATCTGCTGGAGCGCAAAGCAGACCTGCAGGTCCTCAACTCTCTGCTGCGTCCGGCTTACGGTAGAAAACAGAAGACCATACTTTTTGAAATGCTGCAAACTGCCGAAAAAGTCGAGGTCAACGGATATAATATCAGCATTAACCGGGTGGATATTGAAGGTCATGTGGAAAATCTCGCCGTGGTCGTCAATATGTACAGAGAAATCCTGGATGTAGATGCCGCCTTCGGTGTCTTTATCAACAAGGATCGTAAACGCAGCATTGTTATCGGGCGCTGTATTGTTGACACCCTTGATATCGGGTCGATTATGCGGGAATTGGGGGGAGGCGGACATCCGGGAGCAGGCTCCGCCATGTTGAGGTCGGTTAAACCGGACGCGGTTGTGGATATAATCAAAGAATTAATCGAAGGGAAACAACCGTCTTCGGTGCAGATCAGCGACCTGATGTCTTTTCCTGTATTTTCTATCTCACCGGACACCTCCATGAAAGAGGTCGCTTTAATTCTGAGGAAAGAGGGCTGTACGGGTGTGCCGGTGGTGGATGGTGATAAAACGGTTGGAATCATTTCGCGCAGGGATTTTCACAAAGTAAAGAAAGAGGCTAATCTCAAAGCTCCGGTCAAAGCCTACATGAGTAGAAATATAAAATCGTTAGAACCGGGACAAAGCCCTGCCCAGGCAACCAACTTGATGGTTAAACATGACATCGGTCGCCTTCCGGTGGTAGAAGACGGCAAAATTGTCGGAATTGTTACGCGTTCCGATATAATGAATTATTTTTACAACCTTTTACCGGACTAGCAATGAGTTGGAACAAAATGAAAAGAAGAGACTTTCTCAAGGCCTTATCCACAAGCATTATTGCCGGAGGAATAGTTCCGGCCAGGGTTCTGGCGGAGATCGCAAGAAAATCTCCCGATTCCTCCCTAAAAGAATACGACAACCACATTAAAGACTACCTGCAAAAGATACAAAGCTTTGACACGCCTCACGCAGAGGACATCTATCTGGATCAAAGCGACTTTCTGTTGCTGAAATCCTCGACAGTGCGTTTCAAACGACTCCAGCGCACTGTAGGTTATGGTCATTTTCATTTATTGAGTTTTGACGATGCCGTCAAAACCGCCCGCAACTATTCAAAGGTGGGTGCTTTTTCAAGCCAAGAGATCGATTTTTTGGAAAAGATATTCTATGGTGATCCTGTTATGTACGGTTTTTTGGGCGAAAAACCGGTTAAAAACCTGACTGACCGCATTAAAAAGCGCAAAGTGGTCAAAATCCCGCACACCGGTAATTATCTCTACAAGGGCGGGCCGTTGGAGACTTACAGGAAAATCAAGCGTGATATCGGTGATCAGGCAATCCTGACTTCGGGAGTACGCAGTGTCATCAAACAGTTTCTTTTGTTTTTGAACAAAGCGTACCTTAACGCCGGCAACCTTTCTTTGGCTTCGCGCTCACTCGCTCCGCCCGGCTATTCTTTTCACGGCGTCAGCGATTTTGACGTGGGGCAGGTTGGATTCGGCGGCGCCAACTTCACCGGGCGTTTTATAAATACGGATGTATACAAACAATTAAAAGAACTTGGCTATCTCCGGCTTCGATATCCCCGGGAAAATTTGCTGGGAGTACGTTTTGAGCCCTGGCATATCAAAGTCCAAACCTAATCCAGTCAATCTGCAACAAAATAGGGTAGATATAAAGAGTTAGAACTTTGTACTATTTAACAAGCTGATACTTGATACTTGATACTGGATGCTTGATACTGCCTAAAATAAGGTTGATTTCTCTCAAAACCCAGTATCCAGAAACCAGCATCTTATCCACGAATCCAAAATGGACACTAACTTATTAAGCGGACCTTCGCTTGAGCCAATGCTCGAGACGGCGTAGGCCTTCTTCCGTAGATATGCGGGGAGCATATCCCAAGTCTTTTTTAGCGGCGCTGATGTCAAACCAGTGGGCTGTAGCTAACTCATCAGCGAGAAAACGCGTCATTTGCGGTTCACCTTTTAAATTGAATATTTTATAAACGCATTCAAGCAGGGCGCCGATCAGCCACGCCATTTTGTGGGGGATTGATCGCCGGACCGGTTCAAGACCCGCAGCTTTTAAAATCCCGTTGATTATGTCCCAGGCAGGCATTGGTTCGTCCTGGCTGATGAAATAGATTTTGCCGGAGAGCCCGGGATTTATTTCCAGACGGTCTGCCGCCGCTACATGGGCCTCAGCAGCATTGTCGATGAAGATGGTATCCACAAGATTCCTGCCGTTTCCGACCCTTACCAGACGTTTTGCCCGTTTAATAATCCTGGGAACGAGATGATTGTCTCGCGGACCCCATATTAAATGGGGACGCAAAATAATCGTCAACAAACCCTTGCCGGCGGCATCTACAACCAGCTGTTCAGCAAGCGCCTTGGTCTTGGGATAATGAGCATGAAATCCGGCCGGATAAGGGGTCGATTCATCGATACCTTCCATATCAGTACCGTTGAAAACAACGCTGGGCGAACTGGTATAAACCAGTCTGGCAACCTTGTGCTTGATACAGGCTGAAATGACGTTGACGGTGCCGGTGACATTGGTCTGATAATATTCGGAATAGTCACCCCAAATGCCTGGTTTGGCTGCAACGTGAAAAACAAGATCCATGCCTTTGGCTGCCTGCTCAACGGCATTTTGGTCGCTGATGTCTCCCTGGATTTGCTCAACACCTAAAGTTTCGAGCTCAGTATAAACGCTGCGGGAAAAGCTGCGGACG
>JABMQM010000156.1 GCA_013203195.1 Desulfobacteraceae bacterium
ATTTACATTCAGTTATCAATATTTAACTTGGACAAACCGTAAGAGTGCCTAAAGTGAACTAAAGTTTGCAGTGCCTAAAGTTAAGGTGTCGCTTCGCTTCATTTATTCTTATAAAATTGATAGAATTCCACAACTTTAGGCACTTTAGATCACTTTAGACACTTCACACTCCATTCGTTAAGATTTTTTTGGTATTAAAAAACACAAACTTCATGGCGAAGAAACACAATGCGATACGCCTGCATTTAAATTGCGTCCTTGCCTCTCTCTCCTGTCCGAACTCTAAGTGCTGTCTCAACCGAGAAAACAAATATTTTACCATCACCGATTTTCCCGGTATTGGCCGCTTCCTGGATTTTTGCCACGACTTCTTCCGCCCGGTCGGCTTCCACAACAATCTCAATCTTGATTTTGGGGATAAAGTCCACCACGTATTCCGCGCCACGGTAAATTTCTTTATGCCCCTTCTGCCGCCCATACCCTTTTACTTCTGAAATGGTCATCCCCTGGATGCCGATTTCATTTAATGCTTCTTTAACATCATCGAGTTTAAAGGGCTTAATGATTGCCTCGATTTTTTTCATGGTGTTTCCTCCTATACTGAAATCGTTATTATATTTTATATAATGCAGTAACTTCGCTTAAAAATTGTGTGACTTTTCTATAATGTTATTTCAAATGCCCTTTCCCCATGCAAGGCCTGGTCAAGTCCTTCAATTTCATCATCCTCATCCACCCTGAGTCCGCCGGTGATGAACTTGGTGATATAAATCACAATGAGGGTTCCGATCGCGGAATAGGCAGCAGTGGCAATGATGGATAGGGCCTGTATCCCAAGCTGTTTGGGATTCCCATAAAACAAACCTTTGGCGCTTTCGGTGATGGCCGGATTGGCGAAAAGGCCGGTTGCCAGGGCACCCCAGATACCGCACATGCCGTGCACACCGAACGCATCCAGAGAATCGTCATAACCGAGTTTATGTTTAAGCACGGATACACTGTAAAAGCCCATAACACCCGCAACCAGGCCTATCACCAGGGAAGCCTTCAAATCCACAAATCCTGCTGCCGGCGTGATCGCCACCAGTCCGGCAACAACCCCCGAAGCGATCCCCAATACCGTCGGTTTCTTACTGACCAGCCATTCGGCAAACATCCACGCCAGGGCTCCCATGGCAGCGGAAGTGTTGGTAACCAGAAACGCCGAGGCGGCCACTCCATCGGCGGCCAGTTCACTGCCGGCGTTGAAACCGAACCAGCCAAACCATAACAATGCGGCTCCCAGGGCGGTCAGGGATACACTGGACGGGAACATGGCTTCCTTGCCGTATCCGATGCGTTTCCCCACGACCAAAGAAAGTATTAAACCGGCAACGCCGGCATTGATGTGAACCACAGTGCCGCCGGCAAAATCGAGGGCTCCCATATTTGCCATCCAGCCGCCGCCCCAGACCCAGTGACAAAGGGGAGCATAAATGAACGTAAGCCACAACACCGTAAAAACGATCCAGGCAGAAAACTTCATGCGGTCGACGATGGAACCCAGAACCAGGGCTACGGTGATCCCGGCAAAGGTCATCTGAAAAACGACAAACAAAAGGGTAGGTATGGTTCCGGACAGGCTGTTTACACCGATTCCGTTTAAAAACAGGTTGTCCAGGCCGCCGATGATTCCGGCCTTATCCGGTCCAAAGGCGATGGTATAGCCCCACATCATCCAGATAACGCTGGCCAGGCAATAGGCCACAAACGTCATGGCAAAGGTGTTTAAAAGATTCTTATATCGTGACATACCGCCGTAAAACAGGGCCAGGCCGGCGGGCGTCATCATCATCACCAGGGCCGTGGCGACAATCATCCAGGCCGTATCCCCGGTGTTTAAACCATCGGCTGCAAACGCTGAAGAGAACGGGAGAAGCAGATAAGCGGCAGTAACTGTAAAACTAAAGCGTTTCATTTGATTGTATTCCTCCTTTAATAAAATCGTTGCACGATTTTATATAACGCGGCTTTGCCGCTCTTAATATCTATCAGATTACTTTAAATGGGCCTTTTCATTCCCGACTCCCGGAAGAACATCTTCGATGGCGTCTTTAACGGCCGCCACCTGTTCCGGTATGTCAATTTTTTGGCCGTCAAAATCCCGGACGTAGAAGACGTCAACCACCTGATCGACATTGGTGGCGATTTTCGATACCCAAACATCTAACCTGCACCTGAACAGCGCATCGGTGATACTGTAAAGAAGTCCAGGAAAGTCGTAAGCAAAGACTTCGACAATTGTAAAAAAGCTTGAGCTTTCATTATCGACAACCACGCGATGGGGCCTTTGACTGGTACTGCGGCTGGAAGTCCTATAGGCCGTCATCTTTTCTTTCAAGGCTTGGGCCAGATCCAGCCGGCCTGCAAGAGCATCCTGAAGATGCCCCTCGGCGCGGCTCCATCGCTCGGTCTCAAAGAGTTGATCCGGCGGCGGTGTCACTTCGAAGATATCCAAAGCAATATTGTTGCGCCAGGTAAAGGCCTGAGCGCCTAAAATATTAAGGTTGTTTAAGGTAAAAATACCGGAAATCTTGGAAAAGAGCCCCGGCCGATCTTGGGCGCAGACCGTGACCGTGCGTGTATTGGAATCCGGCGTTGGCGTGACTTTCCAGATAAACTCCGCAGCACCTAACTTATTGTAAAGGTGAATATGTTCCAAAATATGATTTGCCGGCATATACAGAAGATAGCGCGGCGACATAAAGTTATACAGCGTTTCCAGGTTCTGCCTGGCTTCAGGATCGGAGGTCGATTCCAGGACTTTTGTTTTTTTGCTTGCAACGACTTCCATTGCTTGGTGAGTTGCCAGTTCGCCCTTTTCCAGAATACTGAAGACTTTGAAAAACAGATCTTTTAAAAGGGTTGCGGTCCAGTCGTTCCAGGCGAGCGGACCGGTGGCCATGGAATCGGCCACCCCCAAAAGATAAAGTAATTTCAGTCGTTTGGTATCCCCGATGATGCGGGCGCAATGGATGGCGGTCTGTTCGTCATGCAGATCTCTGCGGGTGGCTGTTTTTACCAGTCGAAGGTGTTCTAAGACCAGAAATGTAACCGTTGCGACATCTTTTTCCTTAAAACCCCTGTTGGTCAGTGCCTTGCGTACAATACCTGCACCGCTGATGGAATGGCTCTCTCCGGGTGTGCCTTTACCGATATCATGGAAAAGGGCCGCCCAGAACAACAGTCTCCGGTTTTTGAGTTCCTTGTATAAATCAGCTCCCAATGAGTCTTGGGCCGCACCCTCGGCCGTACCGAATGTTTTCAGAGTCTGAATTGTTCGCAGCGAATGACGATCCACCGGATAGAGATGATAGCGGTTATATTGGATTCTGTTTTCTATGTTTTTATACTCGGGGATGAACTTTACCAAAATGCCGGTGTTTAACATTTCATCCAGAACGTTGAAAGTGGACGATGCTGCGGTCAGAATGCGTTCAAAGGATTTTATGTTTTCGGCCGAAGACCAAAAAACATGGTCCACCAGATAGGAAAATTCCTTGACCAGCCGTTTGGCCTCGATGCTTAAAGGGACTTCAAGACGAACGCTCTCTTCAAATACCTTTATCAACAGATCGGGAGCATCTATAATTTTCTCCGGTGACACAAAGTTAAGCATCCCGTCATCAGTCACCTCCAGCGCTGATACGCTGCTGGATTTGACAACCTTTTTGCGGCGTTTCAGCTTCGGGGTGTACCCCAGTTCATACAAAAACATCTGATGTTGCTGTTTGATAAATTCCATGTGCCCGTGGAGTTCACCCAAAAACCTTTCAACCGGCTGTTGCCCGTTTTCGGGTTGAAATCCAAGGACTTTAGCCAACTGGATCTGGTACTCGAAATGAAGCCGATCGCATCTTCTGCCGGTTAAATGGTGCAAGCGGTTTCTGACGTTCATGATAAACTGTAGTGCGTCGATCAAGTAATCATATTCTTCTTGGGAAAGGTAACCATGATAAATGAGGTCTCTGACTTCTTTAAGATTCGTTTTTATTTGAGCGATCCACAGCATGGTGTGGTAGTCTCTCAGACCGCCCTGACCTTCCTTGAGGTTGGGCTCAATCAAATAGGCCGAATCGCCAAAATAATGGTGACGGTCACGATTGTATTCGATTAGCTGCTTAATAATGCTTTTTGTTTTTCTGCGGCCGATTTTGTTCCGCAGCTTCTCCATTAGGTCCGAATATAACGGCGACATACCGCAAATAAACCGCGCATCTAAAATAGGCGTTAGAACCTCAAGGTCTTCAAGGGCCATGCCGACGCATTCCTTCATGGAACGGGTGGCATAACCGACATCCAGACCGATATCCCACAATGGGTAAACCACCTCCCGGATAAGTTCTTCGGCCTTAGCCGGAACGTACTTTCCAAAAAGAAATAACAGGTCCACATCCGAATGGATGCATTGTTCCTGCCGGCCGTATCCACCCAGGGCAATAATTGCATAAGGATTTTTACTAAGACCCATCTGGGGACCGATGCGGCTGATCGCAAAACTTTCACGGAAATAATCGTCCAAAAAGCGGGCATGCTTTTGGGGGAAGCCGGGGGCCTCACCGCTGATAAAACTTGAAATCAGCGCTTCCCGTTTTTTCTGAAGAATTTCAGCAATAGGTTGATTTTCGGTTTTTGTGATGGTTTGCATCAACGCCCTATTCCCCTCAGCCAAAAATATGCATTCCAAAAATTCTTGGAGCATGTTTACCAAAAGAAAAACATTTGTCTCTGTTTAAGAGCAATAGTCGTGCCACAATTTTATAATAGCAAAAAGGCTATGTTTACAGAATATTACAGACATATGGGTATACGTACAAAAAATTTCCGGATGACAAATTTGTAAGTTTTGCCTCAAAAATATTACAGAACTGTAAGGTACAACTTTTATGTGCGGGTAAATATAGCAGAGAGTTAAGTTGTCGGCAGTTTTTTCTGAACCGACCCGTGCCTGTCGGCAACGACGTTGTCACTCGACAGGCACGGGTCAATGTGAGATGCCCAAAGATAGATACCAGGAAGGCAAACTTGCAATTTCACGATAAACCGTCAGCGACGGGGAGAGCAGGGTGTCTATGCTTGCGCTGAGGTAAATTTCCTGGGAATCAACAACTCCATCCAGGCCATAATAAATATAGCCGACCCCCAGACCGACCATCCCGAAGCTTTTGTCATAAGACAGGGTCATATCAGTTTCATTAAAGCTTTCGCTATTGGCAGACTGGTAAACATCCGTATCCAGATTGCCCCACAGATTAAAGCCAAAGCCTTTGTAACTGACCGTCATCGAAGGCTGAATCACGGCGCTGTCTTTACTGAACTCGTATCCGCGCCATACGTATTTGCTGAGAACGGCCATGTCCGCCGAGGCGCTCGGTTTCTCCTCTTCTTCCGCCCATACGTTCATTGAACCAAAAACAAGTGCCAAAAATCCAATTACCATTGCCAGTTTGATCATACTTCTTTTCATTATCGTAAATTCCTTTCTCATTTGATTTATAGCGCCAATAACCATTAGCGAATTAACAATTAACAACTAATCGGTAACCGGTTTAAGGCTTCCCAATTTTGCAGTGCTTTCTTGTAAACCTGTCTCCGCGGAAACCGCAACCATTGCCATACCGCCATAGGATGAAACCTCAAAATCCGGGTAGGCATTGCCACCGTGTTCAACAAAATCAAGTCCTTCAAGTTCCTCTTCCGGCGACACTCTGAGACCGACGGTCATATCTATAAGCTTAAACAGAATAAAAGCGGTAGTAAACGTCCAGGCAAAACAGGCACCGATGCCGAGCAGTTGAACACCAATAATTTTGCCGGTGGTGCCGCCGATGTTGAAAATACCGGCTGCCAGGGTCCCCCAGGCACCGCAGACGCCATGCACTGAAATAGCACCGACCGGATCGTCGATCCGGATGCGATCGAAAAAGAGAACTGACAGCACCACAATTACACCGGCAATCGCACCGATGATGATGGCACTTGTCGGTGTGACCGACGCACAGCCACTGGTAATGGCCACCAAACCGGCCAGGGCACCGTTTAAACTCATACCCACCTCGGGTTTGCCGCATTTGACCCAGGATGTCACCATGGCCAGAATCGCACCGGCAGCAGCCGCCAGATTGGTATTGACAAAGATCATAGCAATATCCTTGGATGCCGCAGTGGTTGAACCCGGGTTAAACCCAAACCAACCCAACCATAAAATAAAGACACCCAGCGCCGCCAGCGGCATGTTGTGTCCCAGAATCGGTTTGATTTTACCGTCCTTGGTATATTTGCCCAGACGCGGTCCCAGGACAATGGCACCGGCCAAAGCTGCCCACCCGCCAACGGAATGCACGACGGTGGAGCCTGCAAAATCGATAAATCCCAGGGCTTCCAGCCATCCGCCACCATGGTAGAGGCTGCCCCAGGCCCAACTGCCGAAAACGGGGTAGATCAAAGCGCTGACAAAAATACTATACAAAATATACCCGCTGAACTTGGTCCGCTCAGCCATGGCACCCGATACGATCGTGGCGGCAGTGGCCGCAAAGACAACCTGGAACATCCAGAAGGCCAGCACCCAGGGGTCACCACCGGGTGTGAAATCACTCAAAAAGAACCCGGACATCCCGAACCAGCCTGTTTTGGTCGCACCGAACATGAGTCCGAAACCCACGGCCCAGAAAGCTATGGAGCCAATGGAAAAATCCATAAGATTTTTCATCATAATATTGATAGCATTTTTGGCGCGGGTAAAACCGGACTCCACCAGGGCGAAGCCGGCCTGCATGAAAAAGACCAGGGCTGCGGCCACCAGGGTCCAGACATAGTCGGCATGGACCTGAACCATATCGATGGCTTCTTTGTTGCTGAGGGCCGTGGGCGTTTCATCTCCCGCCCACGCGCTGACAATACTAAACAGAACCACCAAACCTGACAAAATAACTGCTTTCATTGTTCTCACGCTCCTTTTTGATTTTTTCATATTTGATAATAATTGCTAAATCGCGTCCTTGCCCGACTCACCGGTACGTATGCGAATGGCTTCCGCTATCGGAAAAACAAAAATTTTGCCGTCACCGATCTTGCCGGTATGGGCTGTTTTTGATATCACCTCAACGACTTGATCTGACAGGGATGAATCCACCACTATGTCAATTTTGATTTTGGGAACGAAATCGACCTGGTATTCGGCCCCGCGATAGACTTCCTTATGACCTCGCTGGCGTCCAAACCCTTTGACCTCATTGATGGTCATGCCGGTGACGCCGATTTGGTTCAGGGCGTCTTTGACGTCATCGAGTTTAAATGGCTTAATAACAGCCTCAATCTTTTTCATTGCAATACGCTCCTTTCGGATTTCTTTAAGAATTAATAATTTTTGATCTTCCCGGGATCTGCTGTGGGGATAGAGCAAAGAGCGTGCCGATGTGGCCAACATAACCTTCAAAAAAGTTTAACTTATTGAATAAAATGAAAATATTTTTTTGATCGGCCCAACTCACGGACGCCATACCATTACATAAATGTAATCAAGGTTGACTTAGATTACATTTATGTAATTTAACCTTAACTGACTTACAGTTTTGTGTTGTTTGCGGGGATGGGTCCGATTGATAGTTTGGGGGGCCCATAAGCGCTAAGTTATTTTCTGCGCCGGATGGACTGTGGAAGATTTACTTAAAAGATGAACATCGAACATCGAACGTCCAACTCGCCAGAGGCGAGCAAGCACTTGTCCGTCTTCGGCGTATCGAATTATGAATAAAAAAAACTTATGAAATTAAATTGCAGAGCAAAGCGACATCATTATTC
>JABMQM010000157.1 GCA_013203195.1 Desulfobacteraceae bacterium
CGCTGATGCGGGATTTCCGCTACGCTCCAACCCCGATGCATCGGGATCTCCACTTCGTTCCGTCAAGCTGGATGCAGGGAATGTTCTGCCTTGCGGCAGTGCTTCGCGAGACTGTAAGGAATATTAGTTGTTTTTGAACTGACTTGCCAAATCATTGTCGACGACGTACATGCAGATTTCCTTGGCGCCCTGTTCGGTATACTTCCATTTATCACAAAGATTGTTCATCATGAAGGTTACGTCGTTCCGGATTTTTTTGTCGTAGGTCTTAAAATCTTCCGTGTCGTAGTCCTTGATGGCGCGCCTAAAGTTTTTGTTTTCAAGGAAAGGTTCCAGCACCTTTTCTTTCAGGTTGTGAACATAGCGTTCATGCAGTGAATTATATACCTTCGTTTCAGTAATCGTTTTTCCTTCAAGCAAAATCTCCTGGGTTAACGTCCGGGAGGTATATTCCTGGTGGATGCTCCTTCTAAACAGATAGCGATCGTGATTATTTAGGTTTTCACTCACCAGGCGCGTTTCGATATGCTTGAAGAAATCTTCGGTTATTTCCAGTTTTTCCCCGGTAAACTTGCACGTTTCGACGGCTCCTATTTCGAAGTTAACGGCAAAAAGATAGTTTTGAATATCCCTGGATATCTGTTCCTCATTGTAATAGTAGAGCGACTCTTTGACTTCCTGCAGTACCGTGTAGTTGTACATGCGCAGCAGTGAATCGAGAAACCCTTTGGGAATCGAATCTTTGATTTCCGGGCGAGATTTAGTGAAAAAGTTATTCAACATTGACATGTTGATGAGTTTGTCGCCCTTGGCATATTTGGAATAAAGCTCATTAAATATTTTAATGGAATCGCGCCCGGAAATGCCAAGCTTGCCTTCTGTTTCCGATTCGGCAATGATTTTGCGTCTGCGTGTGGCCGTTAATTGTTTTCTATCTTCCTCCGTCAGCCAGGCCGGAATGTATCCGGCATAAAGGTCCATCTTGAGAAGCTGCAGGTTCTCATCACAATAAAGATTGTATTTTTCCCCATCGCCGATCCATTCCAACATTACCGGTGACTTGGTGTTTAGACGGGATGCGATAATAACACGGGCAAAATTGTTAAGTACTCTGGGCAAAAAGCTCTGGCCAATATGTTTTCCGAAAATGTTATTGTAAATCTCTACTTCTGTATTCAAATCCAGAACATAGGGAATTTGTATATTCTCAATGCGGTCTGAGAAGGAAGGGAAGTCTTTTATGTTTTTTTTATCTTCGGGGTTCATCAGCGCCAAAAAGAGTGAGTTTACGTTTTCCTCAATATCTTCCACTTTGTGGATGCCTTCACTGATAATGTTGTGAAGCTGGATCAATCGTTCGGTATTGTTGGATTTGATGTCCATGAGAGCGTAAATGCCGTTGTTGGTTTTGGCATAACGCGAATATAAATATCTAATCTGGCTGCCGTCCTGCAGCATCATGTTCAACCGGCTTTGGAGAAAGTTATTGCTGAACGTATTTTCTCTTAAAGGTTTATCGCCGGGATTAAAGACACTGATGCCTTCTCCGAGGCGCCTGTTGAACGGGTACGATCTTGCATACAGCATCTTAAAGACTTTCTGGGGACTCTTCAGCTTGCCCAATAGCGCCTGGTAAAGCGAACTGCAAATCGTACAAGGATTGTCGCTGAATACCCAGTCGTATTCTTTCTCGGTAAACAGTTTCCATTTAAGTTCATCATTCTTAAACAGGTCATCGAAAAAAGACCGGCGGTAATCCTTGGGAATCATCAAAACAGGGTGATCATGACTCGGACAGGGCACTTCTATGTATTCCGGCGTTGAAACCAGGTGGGCTTGGGGTTTAAACACTTCATGCTGATCCTGAGTCGACTTTTCCTGCATTTGAAGTAATTTTTCAAACATGGACATGGTAGCATGTTCTGAGGAACTCCCCAATCTTGTACGGTCCAATCTCCAGACGGTTTCGTAACAAGCGCCGTCTTCGGTATTGGCATACTCTTCAAATTTCGTTAAAAGGTTGTTTAAAAAAGTGCTCTTACCGCTGCCGTGGGGACCTTCAAAAATATAAATCTTATTTTGCTGGGCACCGCGCTGCAAAGCTTCAACAAGGTTTATCAGCCGATTGGCAAAAAGTCGGTCGGCGAAAAAGGGGTTATCTAAACCTTCTACAAAGAGTCGACTGCAATCGTAGCGGACGAAATCGATCGATTCGGGATCATCGGGGTACTCGTTGACGCCTTCTCCAACATAAGTCTTGATCATGTCATGAAACACCTGGAAAATATTGCGCAGCACAACAGCCGGCTCGGCGATAAGCCCTTTGAGAAATTCCTCAAAGGCTATGGTGGCACGCTGGTCCCTAGAGCCCATACTGCGATCGATATTCTCCATGGCTATTTCAATATTTTTCATACTGTATCCTACGCAAGCTTTTCTCTTAAAAGCTTGCGATCTTGCATGGTATACAACACCCTTTCCCATCGCACTTCCGGCACCTGGTCTTCTGTTTGCGAAGGGCTTGGGTAGCCGAAGAATACATCGTGCCCCTGGGCCGGCTTTGTCGGCACAACCTCGCTGGTTTCAAGCTGAACAGGTCCGCCCCAGAGATATTCAATCCCCATCATGGTGTTAAAGATAAAATCTTTTACCAGTGGTTTCTCTTCAAAGTGATGCACAAGATAAAGCTTGTTGTCGACGTTTTTTTCCGGATCGACTTCAATATACGGGGGGTGATAGAGGGAGTTTTGCAGCATCTGGCGATAGTCTTGAGCCTTGCGGCTCTTGACATAGTACTTCCAAACCATTTTTTCAGGGTTCAACTTTTTTCCGGCTACAAACAGTTTGTTTTTGGTGACAAAATCCTGATCAACGAATGTGTTGATCAACATGGAATCGGAAAAGTTTTCACGAACTTTAAAAACAAATTCCTGCCCCTTGCCTGTTTTATTATCAAATTTTTCACGCTCGTCCACATCAGAGCGCCGCTGAAAATCCAAAGAATATTTTCCTTTATCGGCTATTTCTTCAATATAGTAAAATAGCCGCATCCCCAGAGCATAAGGGTTCAGCCCTACGCGCGGCAACGACGTAACCGCGGCATTGACGCGGGCAAAATCGACCTCGTGTCCCTTGATGCGATCATCCGGCAGGAAAAGGTTTTCGTGCCAATAACTGGCCCAGCCTTCATTCATGATTTTCGTTCGAATCTGCGGCTGTAGGAACAGAGATGTTTTGCGTACCACCTGCATGACCGATTGCATCCACTTGTTTTCATCTTTATTTATGAAATTAGCATGTTCCATTAAAAACTGCATCAGATCAATTTTGGGTTTAGCGCCGTTTTCAAGATATTTTTTAAAATGCGCATCAAATTCAGGGTATTTTTTGATGGCATCCGCAAAAAAGGATTGCTCACCCAGGTCACCGTGAGTACGAATACAATCATTGTACCTTTCAATTTCCTTAATATATTCGTGAATTTTTACGTTTTTAACAGCCTGTAAA
>JABMQM010000158.1 GCA_013203195.1 Desulfobacteraceae bacterium
ACGTTGAATAATGAACCGTTTACGCCCAGTCAAGAAAAATTATTGATACCACAGTTGCCGGCATTATGCACTCAATATTTATAGTGTGCAATGATTGAGCAGCGGCGCTGCAATGCTAACCGCAATATTTTGAAACGCTTCATTTAAAGGATCAACTCCTCTGAAGCAGAGGTTATAATACGGATCTTCCGACTCTCCCCGCGCAAAATCGTTTCCGAGCCATTTTTGTTGAGCAGCCCTTAATGCGACCGATTCAGCCTGTTTTTTAATCAGCACCCTTTTAGCATATTCAAAGGACGATTCCGGGAAAAAGGGCAGCGGCGCGGACATGCCTTGCCAGTACAAAGACAAAAGATATTCGATGATATCCGTGCTGTTACTCACACGCTCAAACTCATTGACGGAATCTTTGCATAACAGTAAGCTGCTGCCGGGATATTTATCTTCATCTAAAGCACAAAGAACAAGGTGATAAATCCATGTATTTAATAGATATTTCGGTTTTTCCGACGTATAGCTAACCCGAATCAATGCGTCCGCATGTATACCGCTAATTCTGCCGGTAAGGTGAAATTCTGCGATTTCAAGATCAACTTTGAGAGCCTCCAAAGGTTCACTTTTGGTATGGTCTTTTATTTTCCTAACAAATATCTCAGCATCCACGCTCATCTCATTATAAACTAATTCACCGACATTGCCGTGTGGTAATCGTCCTCCGGCCCGCTGTACAGCCAGGCAATCTTCCAAAGTAGTCCCTGAAACTCTGCTGTTCACAAGATCCTGCCCTAATATATACTTATCGAGTCCGCTTAAGCTGAAATTTTCCTTTTCTTCTGAAACAGCGTCAGTTTTTGTCAGATAAATGCCCAGGCGTTTTTCAAGAAAAAACTTGGTCGGGTTGCTGATAAAAGTGCACAAAGTGTCAATATCTAAGTGTTTCCATTCTAATGACGGCTCCGGCAGCGCTGCTGAAATCAAAGGTTTACTATCTTGGAGGTCATGTCTGCTTTGGACGGCGGCAAAATTCTCGGCAGAATAGCTGAACAAATCGCTCTCTTTAGAAAAATAGGCCGGGGAAAACGCCTGAAGTCTATGTCTGGTAATCAGTTGCTCGGATGAGAAACCGAAAGCTGCGCTGATATAATCCAGCAGTTCACTCACAAGCACGGATGGAGGTGCCGGCGAGTTGTCCTGGATACTCTGCCCCACATAGCTTAAATACAGCTTATCTCTTGCGGATATCAGAGCCTCAAGAAACAGGTATTTATCGTCATATCTTCTGGATCTGTCTCCAATTTTTGGCTTTTGGGCCATCAGATCAAAACCCAACGTTTTTGACTCCCGCGGAAAGGCATCGCTGTTCATGCCGACAAGACAGATCACCTTAAACGGAATACTGCGCATGGGAAGCATGGCGCAAAATGTTACACCGGTGGTAATAAATCCGGTTCCAAAATCTTCCTGTTTTAAAAGATTATCCAGATATGACCGCACTACTTCAATTTCGATGGCAGTATTAAAGCCTGATACATCTTGAATTTTGGACAAATCATCAAGCCTGCGGCGCAACACCTCCATCTCGCGCACTAATTCTTCATTGGAGGCAAAAAACTGCTCGAGGATATCTACAAGCATCGTGTGCCAATCTTTCAGGGTGCTTTTTTGTTGCAAAGCGTTCACAACATTAAAAAGTCTGTCTATAAACTCTAAAAATTTGCCAATACTCTTGGCTTCACTACCTTCGATATGATCATAAGGCAGGATTCCGGAAAACATCCGTTGGTTGCTCCCTGGCAGGGCGTATCCCAAAAGAAGTCTTTCAATCCCGGCCCGCCAGGTATTTTCTGCAAAAGGCGGGAGCCCGAGTTTGCTGCGGTGTTGAGCATCAATACCCCAGCGAATGTTGGTTGCTTGTATCCAGCGCTCAGCGATCTCAATGTCCGTTGCCGACAAGTTGTATTTTTCTTTAATACCGGGGACTTCCAGAAGTGCCAGGATGCCGGGCACACTAAACCTGCTGTTCGCCAGATCCAGAATGGAAAAAAAGCCGTCGATGCCGTGGCTTGCCTTTCTGACACCCATATCGGCAATACTGAAAGGGATTCGGAGGGCGGCATCAATCTGGGCGTCAAACACCGCTTGAATATAAGGCCCATACGATTCAATATCAGGCGTCATGACAATGATATCCTGGGGCTTGAGTTGCGGATCTTGTTCAAACATGGCAAGCAGATTGTCATGCAGGACCTCAATTTCCCGCATGGGGCTGTGGCAGGAGTGAACCTGAATGGATGAATCGGTGTCCGGCGGCAGTTGACGGTGGTTAAGACGGGTTCTCGCAGAATTCTCCAACTCGCTGGAATTTAATATGTCCCCATCATCTGGAATGCCCCTGTCCCTTAAATATAAAATGTCCGACTGAATTCCTGCAAGCACATCGCGTCCGCCCGGATCTTCATATTTTTCATATATGCGCCCGTCCAGACCGCTGATCATTTCAAAAAAATCGCGTCCCAGCGCTCCCATGGATGCCAGCAGCGTGTTTCCTTTATCAAGGTGAAGTTCGGCATCTCTATTGCTAATATCTTGATATTTCTGATGTATTTTCTTTATTTGCGTGTTGGAAACAATATCGGCCCAATGCTCTTTGCAAGGATTCATCATAAAAAGGTTGGCCTGTGTCAGCCTTGATATTGCAACAAACACCTCCAGATGAAACCACGGCAAATAGGATATTCCAAAGATGGATACCCGGGGAGGGAAATTTTCCATGCTTTGTGTCTTGTTTTTGATTTTATCAAACAGGTCTTGGCGTAGCCGGGCCCGGTGCGCGGGCTCTGTCGCGTTCACAAGCAGGCGCCAGAGCTGGGCCTGCCAGTGACTCTTTCTCCCCTTTTCCCAACCAAAAATCATTTCAGGCCGGAAAATAAGGTACTGGTCAAACAAATAGGCTATTTTTTCGGAAATTTGAAAAAGTTTAAGATTATCGGCATCATCGTCAAGATAGTGTTGCAGGCTTTCAAAACCCGGTCTATGCAAGCAGCCCGGCAGGATTTTCATGATCCTGAACGTTAAGGCGTCAGGGTCAAACAAGGATTGATCCGGCAAATCCGGCAGTAGTCTTTTAAACAGCAGCTGTAACAAAGCATTGGGAAACAAAAACAAACAATTGGCACAGATCCCATTGTGCCGGGCAAGCTCCATGGATATCCATCGCTGCATTCCCCTGCTCTGGACAACGATGATCTCCGGCGCTATGGGAGACGGCAGCGGCTGTAGGACAATGCGTGCCAGCTCCCTGGCCAGGATCTCCAGGCGGTTGCTGGTATATATGTTCAGATCAGGTGTCATCAGCGTTCCGGCTTACCTTTCGGTGGAATATGGCTCATGGCATGTTCCGCCATGGCGGTAATGGTCAGGCCGGGATTAACCCCCAAATTGGCCGGTACCATGGAGCCGTCAATCACATATAAACCTTTGTGACCGTAGACACGATTTTGACCGTCGATGACACCCTGTTCCGCATTCGGGCCGATAGGACAGCCACCCAAAATATGGGCTGTGATCCCGGTATTTAATAACACCTCATTGATGGAGCTTTGTGGAATGCCGCCTGTCTTATGGGCCAGAGCTTTGGTTACCTGCTGAGCTTGTGGAATAAAGACCGGTACTTTTTCCCGTTGAAATTCACGCTTGGAAACAAGAGCACGTTTAAACGGCCACCACCAGCGCCGTTTAAAGCTTACCCTAACACTGTTGTCCAACGTCTGCATCACCAGCAGAATAATTGTACGTCGTGCCCACCCGAAGGGCCAAAGCACCTGCAAAAAATTAATCGGGTGGCAAATGATGTTTGCAAGCCATTTCAGTGGTCGAATTAAAGGGTTTCTGGCTTCGATGAAAATAGTACTCAAAAGGCTCATCAGGTCAGATCCGTCAGGATAACGCACAGGTTCCACATGGGTCACATCGTCGGGATAGATACTCGAAGTAATTGCAATACCTTGGGAGTAATCCACATCATCGTTTTTGGCACTGACTCCCATAAGTGTTTCGCTGTTGGTGCGAACTCTTGAACCGAGTTGCGGTGACAGCCGTTTTAAAGTTCCCTGGTCTTGGCACTTCAGTAGCAGGGGTACCGTGCCCAGAACTCCCGCGGCCAGCACCAGCTCGGTGGCCGCAAATGTCCGACGGCTGCCGTAAATAAAAGATGTGGAGCGCACGGTATCTATCAGGTAGCCACCTCCGGGACGCTCTCGAATCAGGGTTGCCTTGGTCTCGGGATAAATTTTTACACCGAGCTTTTCAGCCAGATACAGATAGTTTTTATCAAGAGTATTTTTAGCATTATAACGGCATCCTACCATGCATCCGCCGCAGAAACAGCATCCGGTTCGATCCGGCCCCTCTCCTCCAAAATAAGGATCCGGCACGGTTTTTTCCGGCTCACCAAAAAAGACCCCCACCTCCTGGAGTTTAAAAGTGTGTTCTCTGCCCATCTCCGCGGCCAATTCACGCAGCAACTCATCAGCCGGATAGATTTCTTTGCTGGGTGTAACCCCCAGCATCTGCTTTGCGGTTATGTAAAATGGGGTAAGGGTTGATTTCCAGTCACCCATGGACGCCCACTGAGGATCTTTGAAAAATGCGTCCGGCGGTTCCAAAAGAGTGTTGGCATAACCCAGGCTGCCGCCGCCTACGCCTGCACCGCTCAAAATCAACATATCGGAAAGCAGGCTGATACGCAAAATACCGAAACAGCGCAAAAACGGCAGCCACAAATATTTGAAAATATTCCAGTTGCTTTTGGGAAAATCTTCGGTGCGGTAACGCTTGCCGGCTTCGAGAACGGCGACTGTGTATCCTTTTTCTGCCAGACGTAAAGCACTGACACTACCACCGAAACCTGAGCCGATAATGATAAAATCGTATGTTTTGTTAGCGGCCATCCATGCACCTTATTAGAAACAATACTGGGCAATGCTCTTTATCAGCCCTTTGGGGTTTAGTCCTTTATCAAAAAGGCCGCAATGCTTTAAGAGCGCTTCGCTTGAGGAGCGCTGCGCTTGAGGATCGCTTCGCTTGAGGGGAAAATATTTTTGTAAATACCCCTAAAGGCCGCCAGGCCGCTCCTCAAACAAGCCGACTTCGCCATAGTAGCTTTAGCTACGACGGCTGAAAGTGCTCCTCAAGCGCAACACTCCAATGACCAGCGGCAAGTTATCATTAACCTAACAAACTAATTGCATCCTAACCGTAATACCGTAAATCAGGCAATATGCCGTTTAACGGGTAGTAAAATAGCGTGGCACAATCTTCAGCAAATTCCACAAACCCCTGATACGTTCGGATAGTGATTTTCCGTAAAGAAAATCGACACCCCCCGACAACCCCCTAAACAGTTTCTCGTCATGTGGATGCCACCACATGTTGCGCCGGGCAAAAGGGAGAAAATCATGAACAATCACCTGGGGTTGGGTCATTTCATCAAATCCGATGGCACCGTGGGTGCGGCCGATGCCGGAGTTCTTGAACCCGCCCCAGGGCGTTTCGGCCAAGCCGTGACTAACAAGATGGTCGTTAATGGTGATCACGCCGGCCATGATTCGGCGGCCCAGCTTTTCGGCGTACTTGCGGTTTTCGGACCAGACCGAACCGGTTAATCCCAGGTCGGAATCGTTGGCCAGAGCAACAGCTTCGTCCATATCCTTTACCTTCATGACTCCCAAGAGCGGGCCAAAGGTCTCTTCGCGCATGACCAGCATATCGTGATGGACATCGGTCAATACATACGCCGGCAAGCTATGACCGGACCCGTCTCCGGGCGGTTGCGCGGAACGGGCATAGACCACGGCCCCTTTTGACAAAGCATCTTCAAGATGACGTTTTACTGTCTGAACCTGGCGCTCGGTGGTCATGACTCCCAGGTCTACATTAAAATCCAGATCAATGCCGACGCGCAAAGCTTCTACTTTTGTTTTCAAATAGTTAAGGAACGATTCATAAACTTTTTCATGAATGTAGATGCGCTCGACTCCCCCGCAGGATTGACCGCAATTTGACAATCCGGCCCAGACAGCGCCGGAGGCGGCTCGATGCAAGTCTGCATCTTCACAGACCAGCATGGCATCGTTACCGCCCAACTCAAGCAGCAGGGGGGTCAATGTTTCCGCAGCTTCTTTCATCAGCTGTTTGCCGACGGCTACGCTGCCGGTGAATAAGAGTTTGTCGATGTTGTTTTTGAGAAACGCACTTCCGGCCAGGCGACCGGGAATATTCACATGGGCAAATATTCCTTCCGGGAGTTTGGCTGCCTTAAAGCATTCTTCCAATTTGAGGCCCACCATCTGCGTCTCCGTGGCGGTTTTCAAGATAACGGCATTGCCGGCCAAAAGTCCCATCACAACTTCTGAAAAAGGGATGGAAAACGGATAATTCCAGGGTGATATGACGCCGATAACGCCGTACGGCACCCTGACGATTTTGGAAATCTTGTTGGCTAACATGATATTGCCCGGCATAACATACCGATCTTTGAGGAATTTATGAGCCCGCTTGGCATAATAATCAACACTCATTACTGCCGGCAAAACTTCCGTCGACAATGCATCCACACGGGTCTTGCCGTTATCCTGGGCAATAACTTTGGCAATTTCCTCGGCATTTTGACTAATATAATCCCGCACCCGCAGCAAATGTTTTACCCGCTGTTTAACCGGCAGATTTGACCATGTTTTTTGGGCAATGC
>JABMQM010000159.1 GCA_013203195.1 Desulfobacteraceae bacterium
CTATAGTATAGACTGTTATTCTTCAACCGCAAAGATACAAGGTCTTGACACATCAATGTCTAATCTCTATTTTTAATTATTTTTGATGGCATCGTAAAAAGTCCTATCTACTGCGCTTGTCCGCCTCAGGCGGGGTGCAGTATTTCTTCAGAGGCTCGGCATACGACATGTATGGCCTCGTTCCTGAAAAAATACTACGCCTTTTTATCCCGCCGAGGTTTGGCGGGGGTATAGGAACCTTTTTACTTAGCCATCTATAGTTTAATTTGTGACTTTTTACAAGATCATCAAGCTTTAGTTCCCTAAAAATCCCGACTTGTTAGCTAAGAAAATGATCATTACAAAGCCATTCGTCAAATTTTGATGGACTCTTTACAGATCGCTTGTTAGTGTTCATCCTTAAATGGTCTTGAAAAATAAAACTTAGCGTCTTTGCGTGAGACTCAGAAGGAGGGTTTATGAGAAACGTCGACTACATGGCAGTGGCCGAAAAAGCGATGCAACAGATCAAAAAAGGTGCCTTTTTAACGGTAAAATCCGGTGAAGACCTCAACACCATGACCATCGGCTGGGCCACTATAGGTTTTGTGTGGAAAAAACCGATTTTTATGGTGGCGATCAGAGATTCCCGGCATACCTTCGGGGTTATCGAAAAAGCAGCCGACTTTACCGTGTCGGTCCCTTTGACGGACATGCATGATGCGGTTATGTTCTGCGGCACCAAATCCGGGCGGGATGTGGACAAGTTTAAGGAATTAAACCTGAAAACCGCCGCCGCCCGGCAGGTGGCTTCACCGATTATCGACACTCCCGGCATCCACTTTGAGTGCAAGATTGTTTACAAGACCGCCATGGATCCGGTGCATTTGATCGCAGAATACGAAAAGCTGTATCCCGAGAAGGATTACCACACCCTTTATTTCGGCGAAATCAGGGAGTGTTATGAAACCGGATAAACCCAACCTCACGCAGCCCCGGTGAATCGGGATCATCAAAATAAATTATCCATTTACCATTTAAACTGAGCATCCGATTTCAATGCAATCCGGTTGAAACGGTACATGTCAAACAGGCCGGCTTCAATGGGCTGATCTTTGAGATATTCTTTGTTATGCCAGTCAGTTTCCTCCCAGAAATTCGGACTGGTTCTTCTTACGGCATGCGTTTTGGCAAAATTGTAATAGCTGAGCTGATCTTTGATTTTAAGATAATCATCAACAAAATCATCTATCTGTTCTATATGAACACGGCAGAATGCATTGGGATAGCTGCCTACATAACCCTTTACAAGGGTAAGGGTGTCGTCATCAACAACGCGCCTTCTCTCTTCACCAAACAAAAATGAATTATTGCTCAGGGCCTTGTTGCGGATAACGGTATAAGTCAGGTCGTTATCTTTATTGCCGGTAACAACATGAATAAAGGTCACATCCGGAACTATCTGTATCTGAGGGCCGCGAATCATCGTTATCTTTTGCAGAGCAAGGTCTGCTCTCTGTTCAAGCGGTCCTGATTTTTTATCCATACAGCTTTCTTGAGGGCAGCGGTTCAAATAGTCGTCGGCATTGGCAGCCGGACCCGCATGCTCGAGTATCTTTTCAAAAAACTCCTTTTTGGGATCGTCCGTGCTGTAGACAATACCGGTGTCCCATTCAATCCCCCGCAAGGGATTCTGCAGGTAATTTTTAAATTCGGCTCTTGCGTACTTATACCACCCTGCTCTTATCTCCTCGCGTTTATCCTTGGGAAGGAAGCTTAAAAAATTATTCTCGCCCTCTATGCGCAGCAAGTCCATATAAAGACGAGTTGTGAGCTGATGCCCGGCATTATCATACACGTTGAACCCGGCGACCAGCAGATAGTGGATGCGTTCCAGCAGCGGAAAGTCGATCACCCAGCCGGTTTTGGGTATATCTCCCACAAAACCCTTTACAACGCTGGCACTGTCAAAGTGCCTGAACACCGTTAGCAGCGCATTGTCGTTATGGCCGTCGCCGTTCCAGATATAATTTATGTCATTGCCGCTTTTATCAGGCTTCAGTTTGGCCAGATACCGTCCCTTGGCATCCAGATATTTCTTCTGTTTACTGGAATAGTCATACCAAAGGCTCATGATATTCATCGTGCTCTCCCGGCCGGCGGGCAAGTCCAGAAAATCACTAACACGCGCCAGAAAATCCGTATCATTGCTGATAGCGTCCTTTGCCGGATCAAAAAAGGCCACAAAAAAGTGGTCATTAATAACATTGAGGGCAATCTGTCCGCGGCAAACAGGCCCCTTGATAAATCCCATGACAATAAACTGGGCATCATCCAGCAAAAACCTGTAACGAGCCTGCGCCGGCAGATCCGCAAAAGTCTTTAACGGATTAGAGGCTGCTTTCGGTTCATAAGACGGCAGCTTGTCAACTTTATAATCGTCCTGCCAAAAGAGTTGTCGGTAGCGGTCCAACTTTGACCTGTTTAAACGATAAACAGTGTGATTTTTTGCAACAATGGTTGTTTCTATTTTACGAAACCGATAGTAGAATTTTGCAACGCCGGGATCGTCATAAGGCCTGTCCGTATTGATTTCAACCACCGGTTCTCCCGGAGGTGTTTCAGATCTAACCAGACGGTAAAATTCCCGGGCCGGCAGATTATCAAAATGGATGTGGGCGATAAACAGATGTTCGTAAATGTAGCGTGATACAAGCTGCTGCTTCAGCGAGCTGCCGTTAAAGAATTCCTCCCACCGGTTGATGATCTGTTGGGCCTGATCCGATATCTGCGGCCGCGCCGTAATTGCGGCCCCCTGTTTCAGCCAGTCAACTATGGTCTGATGCTCTTTGTCGGTCAGACCGGGTAGTGCATACGGCATGCCCCAGAGAGGGTATTTATTACTGTATTCACTGAAATCTTCTGCGGTTGTACATTCCCGCTTGCGGCCAAGGCTGATATCAAAGGTGCCCGGCAGCAGTTCCGTCTCCGGCAGGGGATGAGTTTTTTTCAACTGAAGCATCATATTAAGTACACAGTTTTCAAGATTGGCCTGTGCGGTCTGCTCCCTCTCGTTGAGCACCGGATGGAATTCCATCCGGCGCCACTCATCCACTGAATCAGCATCAATAAAAAGACGGGTCGGTTCGGCCCGCTTTAATCTGGCGCTGTCGTAAACCAGTTTTTTGCTGCCGCCACGCTCAAGCCCTTCAAAACAGGTCAGTTTCAGTTGGCAGGGAGCATCATAACAGCTATGGCACACATCACAGCGACGCTCCAGGATGGGTTGCACATCATCGTAAAAAGAGACCTTGCCGGGTGCAGTAAAATCAACCCGCCGATCCACGCTTTGCACAGGCCCGTATTTGCTATCAAACACTGCAACTCTGTGTGCAGCTCTGTAAGCGCTGCATCCGGCCAGAATTAAAAGTACCAATATTAAATAGAAACGGGTTTTTTTCATAGTATGAAATCCTCTTATCCTAGTTTTTAAGAAGTTACGCGTGTTCAACGATCACTGCTTACCAATCACTTTTTACTGATAACAGCTTACTGATCACTGATAACTATTCTCTTAATGGTTCCTGCTTCTATGTTCACGAACTCCGGCACATTGGCGGCGTAGCGGTCATCGCTGAAACGGGATAAGCATACCGGAGGACTGTCAAGTCCGTTTTCATCAATATGTGTCAGAAAAATTTCGGTAAAAGGAGTGTTAGCCTTGGAACTGAACAGCATCCACTTCCCATTGGGTGCAAAGCTATGCCAGGAGTTGAAAAGCTTGCGGTTGCATTGCATCCTGCGAGGGACTCCGCCGGCTGCCGGTATAATGAAAAGCTCGCTGTCCGGCTGAAGCATGATGCCGGTTTTGCTGCGTGTGAAAACGATCCACTTTCCGTCCGGTGAATATCTCGGAAAATAGTTGCTCATCCCGTTACGGCCGGCACCTTGCAGGGGCTCAGGTGTTCCGCCTTGGCCCTGATTGAACGGAATCCTATATAGGTCATACTGTATGGGAAACCTTTGATTCAGTTCATGAATATCGGCATTCTCGATATGGGTGCGGATGTTGGTGATATCTTTGTGGTACTCGTTTTTTGTATGGGCCCTGGCAAATACGATATACTTTTCATCCCAGCTCCAGCTCGGGTCTGTCTGTACAAAATCATAGTCATCAGCTCCGGGAAGAAGCTGAAACTTTTTTTGGTCAACAGCATACCAGGCCAGCACGCCGTAAGTCGGGAAGAAGAGCTGGCAGAAAGCAAAATCATTGGTCAGGGCCGCATAGGATATCTCATGTACCGTACTTACCATGTATTTCCCGGTGGGCGATATCTTGGCAAACAGCCCCCTGGTTTTCGGCAGCAGTTCCGGTTTTGGAAAATCATTCCAGGTCATGAAATCCTTGCCGGACAATTCAATATTCTCTGCAACCGGCGTGATAAAGTGAGCGCCGCTGTCATCTTTGTAGTTCATCTCCATGCTGATTAATGTGCCGTCCTTTGAAAAAAGGTGACAGCTTGCACAAACATCAAGATTTTCCATTACAACTGCCGGTTTTTCATATGCAGAGATGTCACCGAGACGCCACTTAATCTTTTTAAAATTTTTCTTCCCGACTTTAAAGGGGAGCTGAACCTGCCGGTAAAATATGGCGGCATCAACCCGATCTTTTGAAGTTAAAATGCTGATGCTGTTCTTGGCGGTGATGTTGCCGGCATGTTTGTTGTCAAAACCGCAAACGGTTATCTTGGCAGCGCCATGGACGGAGTTGGCTTTGATGATTTCCCAGATCGTTTTGTCCGGCATCCAGTGCTGCTTATCAACAAGCGCGTAAATCGGACTGAGCCGGCTGCGAAATTCAACTATGATAAGCCAGTGCTTCGAGGCAGAGCCGGCGTCCTGCCATACAATAACAGGTGCTGCGATTTCAGGCGGAAAAACAGTTCCGTCAAAGGGATATGTGATAGTCAGGCCGGTTTTGTTTCCGGCCTTTTTACTGTTGGTGATGAGTTTCTGCACCAGGTGGCGGGTCTCCTCCGGCATTCCTAGCGGACCGCTCACCTGACTGTCCCAGCTATTGTTGCCGGAAAAGGCGCAATGGCTCAAGACAATACTTGCCAGCAGAATAATAAGCAGTTGCGGTATTTTTTTCATTAAGATTATCTCTCATAGATCCAGTGCAAATTTAATAGCCTCACGCACTTGTTCTAATTTATCAGCCGAGAGTGTTGTAATAAGTGATCCGATTTTTCCTTTTGATACGGTCTGAATATGGTCAAAATTGATGGCACTATCTATCAGCATACCATCTTGCTTAGAGAGAAATACCTCGCTAGGGATACCGCGGACTGTCGATGTAATCGGTGCTATTGTGACTTCGCCAAGGTATTCCAAAATAAAATCACGGGTCAAAATCAGTACCGGACGCTTCTTGTCCGGCGCTTTAAATTTATACCATCGAATTTCGCCTCTTTTCATCCATCCCCCCAATCCTGTTCCTTTTCCCAAACACCGAACTCGTCTTTTTTTGCCGGATGAGATTTGTATCCTTGCTTGTGCTTCTCTTCAAGTCGCTGGATGTTAATGCGATTGACTGCTACCCGCAGAGCGTTACGGGTAAAAGCGGATCGGGTGGTTTTAAGCTCCTTGGCTATTTTGTCGACCGTTTCGACGAGGTCATCATCCAAGGTCATTTGTATTGTACGCATAGCAATCCTCCAAATAACATTTATAAATATAGCTACTATATATCAACATTAAAATATATGTCAAGAATATGGTGTGGGATATCCGATGGATAAAGGAAAAATAAGTATTTCTAATCTGGTGAGCATTCCGCCAAGTTAAAGAAGGTGCCGCTGCTGAGCTTTTCTATCATTTTCGATAAAATGAACGTGTGCACCGATCATCTAAAAAAATCTTGACAAAAACACGAGCTTCTAATAACTATTTTTCCTTTATGAGCCGAGGTAGCTCAGTCGGTAGAGCAGGGGACTGAAAATACCCGTGTCGGCAGTTCGATTCTGTCCCTCGGCACCAATAG
>JABMQM010000160.1 GCA_013203195.1 Desulfobacteraceae bacterium
CTGCGGGACAGGCTGGGCATAACGGGCCAACCCCGCATGCTGCGGGACAGGCTGGGCACAACCTTTTTTGGCTTTAGCTCACTTTAGCTCACTCCAAACTTTAGGCACTTTTAAGATATTCTGCAGAGCATCCTCACAGCGGCTACAAATTGAAGGATGCTCCGTACTTGTTTCCACCGAAGGATCATGTATCCAGCATCGCTCACATTTTTCAGCCGCGGCCGGTTCAACCAGAATCGACAACCCATCGACATCCGAACTTTTAAAGGCTCCGGCAGGATGCTCCGCCTGAACCAGAGAAGCGCTGGAAACAATCAGAACGGATCTCAAGTCATTTAGATACGGATATAGTGCGTCATACAATTCTTGAGTTGGATAGATCGTAACGGCAGCATCAAGGGAATGACCAATGAGCTTTTTTGCTCTGGCTTCTTCAAGGGCCTTTGTAACTTCACCGCGCAGGTCAATTATACGGTCCCATTTTTCTGCCAGCTGTGCATCAAGCCAGGCCGTATTCACAACCGGTAGAGAAGTCAAATGAACGCTCGATTCTTTCTTGGTAGTATCCGGCATGAACTCCCAGATCTCTTCAGCCGTAAATGAAAGTATCGGTGCCATTAGCCTGGCAATAGAGTCTACAATAATGTGCATAACGGTCTGGGCACTTCTTCTTTCAATAGCCTCCGGCGGGGACGTATAAAGCCGGTCCTTTAGAATATCAAGGTAAAACGCTGAAAGATCCAGGGTGCAATAGTTGTACAACGCATGATAAATAATATGAAAATCATAGGACTCATAGGCTTGCAAAGACCGCTGGATCAATACTTGGAGTCTATGAAGAGCGAATCTGTCAATTTCAGGCATTGATTCATAGGAAACCGCATGGTTTTCACAATCAAAGTTATATAAATTTCCGAGCAGGAATCTGCTGGTATTTCTGATTCTTCGATAGGCATCGCTAAGCTGTTTCAAAATATTATCAGAAATGCGGATGTCATCCTTGTAGTCCGATGCAGCTACCCAGAGACGTAGAATTTCAGCACCATGTTTGTCGATAACCTCCTTGGGGGCAATAACATTTCCAAGGGACTTAGACATCTTTTTGCCGTTGGCATCAACCACAAACCCATGGGTCAATACGGATTTATAGGGAGCCGCTTTCCTTGTGCCCACGGCTGTCAGCAGCGAACTGTGAAACCATCCTCTGTGCTGATCGCTCCCTTCCAGGTAAAGATCGGCAGGCCAGGTTAAATTTTCACGCTCTTCAAGTACGGCGGCATGGCTGACCCCGGATTCGAACCACACATCCAGTATGTCGGTTTCTTTAATAAAAGCTTGATGTCCACACTGGCTGCATACGCTATCTTCCGGCAAGAATTCCTCGGCTCCTTTTTCAAACCAGATGTCAGCACCGTAAGCTTCAAATCGACTAAACATCCGATCAACGATCTCCTGGTTGAGATGCAGAGCTTCGCATTTTTCACAATAAAATATTGTGATGGGAACACCCCAGGCACGCTGCCGGGAAATACACCAATCCGGACGTTTTTCGATCATACCGTAAATACGCTCCCGACCCCAATGGGGTATCCACTTTACTTTGTCGATCTCTTCAAGGGATTTTTTTCTTAATCCTGTTTCATCCATGGATATAAACCATTGGGGAGTGGCTCGAAAAATAACCGGCTTTTTGCAGCGCCAGCAATGTGGATATGAATGCTTAATTTTATCCTGGGCCATCAAAAACCCCGTCTCTAGTAATTTTGCCGTGATCTCTTTGTTGGCTTTGAAAACGAACTGTTTTTCAAAAAAATCGACCGCATTGGTAAAACAGCCCCTGTCGTCAACCGGTGAATAAACATCCAAACCGTATTCTAGGCCTATTTCATAATCATCCCGGCCATGACCCGGGGCGGTATGAACACAACCGGTACCGGCGTCCAGAGTTACATGGGAACCCAGAATAATCAGAGCATCACGTTCATAGAGGGGGTGTGTGCACAGTTTGCGTTCAAGGGCTGCGGCTTCTATTTCGGTCAGTATCGTAAAATCCGAAATACCCATGGCTTGCATACTGCTTTCCACCAGATCTCTTGCCAAAATAAGCACTTCTCCTTTTCCAATATCTACGGCCGCATAAACAAAATCCGGATGCAGTGCTATGGCAAGATTGGCCGGAATAGTCCAGGGAGTTGTTGTCCATATGACCACAAAAACTTTTTTCCCGGATAGATCGGGAATTTCACCGCTTAAATCGTCTTTTAAGGGAAATTTAACAAAAATCGACGGTGATGTTTCATCAAAATATTCTATCTCCGCTTCGGCAAGAGCGGTTTGGCAACTGCAGCACCAGTGAATCGGTTTTTTGCTCCTGAACAGACTTCCCTGGATTGCAAACTTGCAGCATTCACGGGCAATTATAGCTTCATATCTATGGTTCATCGTCAAGTAGGGATTATCCCACTCCCCCATAACACCCAATCTTTTGAACTCTTCACGTTGAATATCAATATATTTTTCAGCATAAGCACGACATAATCCGCGAAATTCGGACTGGGATATTTGCTGCTTTTTAGCCCCAATCTCTTTATCAACATTATGTTCGATGGGAAGCCCGTGACAATCCCATCCCGGCACGTAAACAGCGTCAAAGCCCGACATCTGACGTGAACGAACAACAATATCCTTTAAAATCTTATTCAAGGCCGTGCCGATATGAATGTGGCCGTTGGCATAGGGAGGTCCGTCATGCAGGATAAACTGTCGGCGCCCGGCTGAAGCTTGCCGGATTTTTTCGTATAAACCGATTTCTTGCCACTGCTTTAATCGCACAGGCTCACGCTTTACCAGGCCGGCTTTCATGGGAAATTTTGTCATTGGCAGATTGAGAGTTTTCTTATAGTCCATTCATCCTCCGTACTCGAATTGTGTTTTAAATTCAAAAAATTACTTTTAAAACCATTTTCTGTCAAGGAAATACGTGCTCTCCGCAAGGCAACATTATTTAACAAGTAAGTACGAAAAAACCCGAACAAAACTGTTCGGGTTTAACTTTGGAGCAAAAAGCATAAAAACCGAGCTAGTAAATTCCCATATCCCTCAGAATATCATTGATACCAAGCTTCTTGACCTTTAATCGCAAAAACTCTGAAATGGTGGGCTGATAGGCCTTTACTTTGAGATACATTTGCGCTTCCCGGGGTGTCCGGTCACCCTTTTTATTGTTGCACGGCTTACAAGACGAAACACAGTTTTCAAAGTCGGCCTTACCGCCTTTAGATTTGGGAATTATATGGTCAATTGTCAGCCTTTGTCTTTCCGCCCCGCAATAAGCACATTTGAAACCGTCTCTAACGAGAATGTTTTTTTTACTAAACGGTACTCTATTGATATAAAGGGTCCGAATGAGGTTTATCAGCTTCATAACAGCAGGAACTTTCATTATGACGCCTTCAGCGGTCCTGACTATTTTTTCTGAATGCTTTAAAACCTGAACCTTACCCTTAACCATCAAACACATTGCACGTTTCCAGTTGACCACATTCAGAAAGCTATAGTCCGCATTCAGCAAAACGCACTGACCCATTTCACCCCCCTTGCAAAAAGATCTTCTAAATACAAACGTTTTAAGTTTAAGGGTTTAAGTGTCTGTAAATAAGGAACATAATAACAACCTAACACCTAACACTTAAAACCTAAAACGTGATGAATTGGATTTTTTACGAATACATCAATGTCGATTGAATCTTATACCTGATTTTTCCCTGTAAATCAATACTTGTGAATTATATTAACGCTTTCTTTTCGTACCAGTGTAAACAAAGGCCTTAGAAATCATTTTTATATGCCTCCCTTTATCAATCCCGATATTCTTGCCGCATTGACACTGTATCTTATTATTTTTCTCAATCGACACATAACTTTTGGTGATTCTGATTTTGTGACATCTTAACACTTCACCGGGACCAATTTTATCATATTTCCACAGTTTCTGTTTGCAGGCCGCGCATTTTATTGTCAGCATTATTCTCTTAATAGTATCGTAAAAAGTAAAAAAAGCCTTTTTACGAACGTTTTAGGTTTTAGGTAACTTCTCAATAACCTCAGGGAAAAGGGCTTCAGCGCGACAAAGCCGCTTCATATAAAATCGCTCATATCACCATACTTTCTATGGTGTTTATGTAAAAAAGTACATAATTTTATGTAGTTCTTTACATAATCTCACAATCTTGTTATGTGTCGACATTTCTGTTTTTGTCAGATCATCAGAATAACTATTTGAATTTGGTATCATCAACACCTATAAAGCTAATAGAAGGAAGTGTTTAGGAGGAAATGATGGAAACTGAGAATCAAGATTATCCTAATATTTCGGGCAGACGCTATGGTTACGACCGCAGGGCATGCGCTGCTTCTAATTACAGGTCAATTGACAAACGAGTCACTCCCGACAGAAGAAATGGACCACAGAAAAGGACAGAAAAACGATATAGAGTTAAGGATCTCACCTTTGTCAAACTCAGATCTGAATCTGAAATAGAAATCGGACAACTCTTAGATATAAGCAAGGAGGGGCTCGCATTTCGCTACTTTATAGATAACAAACAATCACGAAACTATTATGATTTGGGACTATTTTTATCTGGTGGTGGTTTCAGCATTGACCAGATCCCTTTCAAGGCTGCTTCCAACATTGAACTGGCTAATAACTCACAATTTAGCACAATAATTTTCAAACGATACGGTGTGCAATTCGAGAAGTTGACGCCCGATCAAACAAACAGGTTGGATCATTTTCTGCTAAACTA